>CAYWDC010000116.1:0-2924 GCA_964456955.1 uncultured Gammaproteobacteria bacterium
GTATTAACAAACTTGCAACACGGAGTATTTGCTGGAGAAAAACCCGTTATTATTTGCACTGGGGGTTTTGCTCATCTTTTTGCAAAAGAGAAACTCTTTACTGCCATCATTCCCGATTTGGTTTTACAAGGTATTTATTTAGCGTTGCAACTTAACACAGATCGCATTAGTTAAATTTCGCTATTTACCTAGCATAGTTCGAGTTGCCGTCGCATTAAGTTATACTGAGCGACTGTATACTTACAACATAACATCGTGTTAACCGGAGGCCATAAAATGGTGGACATCGCCACAACGCTAACCGCTATCAAGCAGGGCAGTGCAGAAGTTTTAGTGGAGACAGCACTGGTAGAACGCCTAAAAACCGGTAACCCGTTACGTATTAAATTTGGCATGGATCCGACTGCACCAGATTTGCACTTAGGGCATACTCTAGTGCTAATGAAAATGCAGCAATTGCAAGCCTTAGGCCATCATATTGTATTATTAATCGGTGATTTCACCGCGCTCATCGGCGATCCAACTGGTAAAAATATTACACGTCAGCCTTTGGCAAAGGAGCAAATCGACCATAACGCACAAACCTATACACAGCAAGTGTTTAAATTGCTCGATCCGCAAAAAACAGAAGTCTTATTTAACTCGCAATGGTTAGGGGAAAAAGGTGCCGATTTTGTGCTGCAATTAGCGGCACGCACCACGGTAGCACGGATGTTAGAACGGGATGATTTTAATAAACGCTTCAAATTAGGCACGGCGATTGCGATCCATGAATTTTTATATCCCTTATTACAAGGATGGGATTCGGTAGAGCTAAAAGCCGATGTTGAACTGGGTGGTACCGACCAAAAATTTAATCTGTTAATGGGGCGAGAATTACAAAAAAATATGGGCCAACAACCACAAACCATCGTAACTATGCCTTTGTTGGAAGGGACTGATGGGGTAAGAAAAATGTCGAAATCACTAGGCAATTATATTGGCATTACTGAGTCAGCAGAACAAATGTTTGGTAAAATCATGTCGCTTTCTGATGCGTTAATGTGGCGCTACTATGATTTATTGAGTAGCCAATCGCCGCAACAAATTACAAGATTTAAAGCAGAAATTGCAGCAGGTGCTAATCCGCGAGATTATAAAATTGCTCTGGCAAAAGAAATCATTTGTTATTACCACAATACAACCGCAGCTAAGCAGGCGCATAAAGATTTCATGGCTCGGTTTCAACAGGGAGCAATGCCAGATGATGTCCCAGAGATGACATTGCGGATAAATGATAAACAAATACCCATTGCTAATCTACTCAAACAAGCACAATTAGTTCGTAGTACCTCCGAAGCACTGCGTATGTTAAAAAGTGGTGCGGTGAAAATTGATGGCGTAAAAATAACAGATAAGCATTTGCAAATTGCACCAGGCACCGAAAATATCTATCAAGTGGGTAAACGGCGTTTTGCTAAAGTAAAGATCTTATTAATAGTTGAAAAAGTAGAGGTCTAACTAGATATAGACATTAAAGTTTGCTCTAAATAATTAACTGAACTGACTAAATCAATGATATAATTTAAATCTTTGCTTCTTCAAGAAAATTAGTCAAAATTTTACTGGTTTTAAACTGTTTCAAGGAGCATTTAATGAAATTAGTTAGTTCACCTTGTATTATCTTAATCGCAATGCTATTTGCTCCTAGTAGTTATGCGTATTCTGATAATGACAATAGCCTCCATGATGCGAAGCATTATTCTTTTCTCTGTTTCTTCGCATATCGGTTATTATCGTTATAAAGAACCAGGGTTTATTAAAATTGATAACGGCCTATCTTATGGCCTTGATTCGCATTATCAGTACGTCAAAATAATCACCTTGTTTTATTGCTTGATGCTGGATTTAGCTTGGCCAATGGTGATTATAGTGGTTTCTTCTCACCACCAGGCGAAAACCCGGTGAAACTTAAAAGTGACCCTAGCTATATCGTAGCAGTGTCAGGGAAATTTGGCCGTCAGTTTTCCTTAAATCGACAAGGCTACCAATTTGTTGTACCGGATTAGGCTATCGTTATTTGTTAGAGGATAAGCACTTCAGTATGCAAGGACAACAACTCAGCTGGCGAAGAGCAGCGATCAATGTATGATGCTATGAAACGTCAATCTAACTACTTTTACGTTCCTTTAGGTGTGCAATTGCTTTACAAAAGAGAGCGGATGCTAGTGCAATCTCAGCTCGAGTTCGATTATTTACTGTATGGTATACAGAAAACTGACTATTCATCGAGGGTGAAACCAGATCCGACATCAGATGTAAAGCAGGAACAACACAACTGGGATAACAAGTAAAAACACGGTTATGGAGCTAAGGCAAATCTATTGTTTGGTCGGTCTCAGGACTCATGGTCATGGCTTGTTGGACCTTACGTAAAGTATTGGAATATTGCTAAATTCGATATAACTTACGATGATGGAGTGTCTTCAATCGAACCAAAAAATAATACTCTAGAAGCGGGAGTAATGTTGCGCTTTGTTTTTAATTAACCTTGTACTCATCTGTGGGCGATGTCCTCGAGTGGGCATCGTCACAGATAAAAAGTGATGAAAACTATAAAAATAGTCAAAGAATAGGTTGACAGGTTGTTTTACTTCTGTAAAATCTTCGGTTGTTCTGGCAGTAAAGGCTGCCAATGTCGCTCTTTAACAAATTAGATAAGCAATTTGTGTGGGTTCTCTGCAGTACTAATTCATATAAGTACCAATGAGAATCTCGTCAATACTGAGATTAAAAAAATATTGATGCACTCATGGTTTTATCCCAGAGTACATCAAAAAAGCTACATTGGTGTCGTAAGACACACATACTTTAAGCGAAGAGTTTGATTCTGGCTCAGATTGAACGCTGGCGGCATGCCTAACACATGCAAGTCGAACGGCAGC
>CAYWDC010000117.1:0-2898 GCA_964456955.1 uncultured Gammaproteobacteria bacterium
TCAGTGGTAGAGCAGGTGACTGTTAATCACTTGGTCGGTGGTTCGAATCCGCCCTGGGGAGCCATCACATGTCAAAAGAAGATTTTTAAGTCACCCTAAATATAAGCAACCATAACTTGTATTCAAAAACCGATGTCTTACGTAGATGTATCATAGATTATAAAAAATAATCTAGATGACACCTCAAGCTTGGGACTAAGAGATAATTTTGAATAGACCACCTAAATTAGTTATAGTTTTCTCTTGTTCCTGGAAAAGAGATTAACCATGCACATTGCTATCATAGGGACAGGACTATCTGGTTTAACTGTCGCTGGCCTGCTAAAAAGTGCTGCTAACATCACACTATTTGAAAAATCTTGTGGCGTGGGTGGCAGGATGGCAACACGATACGCTGAGCCCTATTCTTTTGACTACGGCGCACAGTTTTTTACAGCAAAAACACGTCCGTTCCAAGCTTTCATCTTAGAGCAGGTATCATACAAAGTTGGAAGGCACGATTTGTAGAAATAAACGATAAAAAAATCACCTATAAACGGCAATGGAATGAACATTTCCCACATTATGTTGGTACACCAAATATGAATGCTATTGCTCAGTATTTAGCGCAAGGGCTAGATATTAAATTGGGGGTGCGGGTACAATATATAAAAAAACAGTGTAAAAAATGGCATATTTTCGATCATCAAGGCGAGTTGCTTGGAGAATACGATTGGGTCGTTTTGACTATACCCGTACGGCAAGCTGTCGCCATCTTAGAGACCGCACTACCGAGCCGTCAATATTTAGCTGACTACACAGATCTAGCTAATAAGAAAATGGATAGTTGCTTTTCGTTGATGTTGGGTTTTCTAAGACCCCTGCCACTTAAGTTTGATGCAGCACTAGTACGTAACGAAGATATCAGTTGGATTTCTGTTAATAACGCCAAACCAGGGAGAGGCAAAGGATTTTCTTTACTCATCCATTCTACTAATGTATGGGCTAGTCAGCATATCGATGACGATAAAGGTTTGGTAGTGCAGTATCTTTGCGAGCAAATGAGTAAAATAATTGCATATGATATTAATGCTGCTCATCTCAAAACACTACATGCTTGGCGCTTTGCTAATATCAAGAAACAAAAAGGTAACACACACCTGATTGATCCAAAACAGCAATTAGCACTATGTGGCGATTGGTTTATTCAAGGACGTGTAGAAGCAGCATTCTCAAGTGGCTTTAAGATGGCAAATGATTTGCTGAAAATTGTTGCCACTTAATACCAATTATGGAGAGTTATCAATAATACGTCTGAATGTAAGGTTAATTCGTGAGTTATTAACACGCTTGGTTGATGGTAACGCATGTAGCCAATGTGATTGTGTACTACCTTTCATGACCAGCAGACTACCGTGTTCAAGTACAATAGATATTCTGTCCTGGTACAATCTGTGTTTAAAAACAAATTTACGTTCGCTACCTAGACTGACAGAAGCGATAGCACTATTTTGTTCCAGTTCGTTTTCATCATCAGCATGCCACCCCATGCCATCAGTACCTTGGTACACATTATTATCGATTAGTTCTGCGGCCATCTTAATGATACAAAGTGGTGTCGTTGCTTATCTTGTTTTACATCAACAAATAATCAATTTTGATGTTATTGTTAATCCCATAGCACGATCAGGATATTATTTATTAACCATGACATTATTGATTACATTTCATTTTATTCAAGCATTAGATCAAATTCAGTATCGATTACCGTTTTGCTCTCGACCTCGTATGATGCTAATTCTCGGCCTTTTATTTACATGTACATTATTATATTTTGATATTATAACGGGTTTTTATCTTACGCATTACTGGTACATACACCTAGCAACGACTACTTTACTACTCGGCGACATTCTTTTCCTGAGAAAATTTATCAATAAATACTGTATCCGCTGTTATTGCTTAACCATTGCACTACTAAGCTTAACCATGATTTTGCTATATTTATATCCTTTTCACAGTATAGTCACTAAACAACCACTGCTGTCATTAGCATCCAATATCATCACGGTTAAAATTATTAGCATTGCCTCATTGATTATACTGCCCTGTCTATTTGCCAGCATGCTGTTAGTTAACAAAGTTTTCAGGCAAACTGATGATGCTATTAGCTATTAAGCTAATGATAGCAACTAATTGTTTACCCTTAAGAGATCAGTATTCGCCTGACACTCCCTTAAATCTTGACTGATAAGCTAATCGTCAGCGCGTATCTACTCACTAATTATCCTCATACCATCTCTACTTTTTTGCTCTACATGTTTTATATTTACTTTAGTTAAAAAAATGAGCAATTTTAACCCATTTTAAGACAATATAATCCACCAGAAAGGAAAACATGCGGCACATCTAGCCTGCGATTAGGCAATACTAGCTTCTGAAGCAACTTAAATGAGATTAACCACATAGATATGGTTGGCCAGAGCATGTAGGATGCATGAAGAATCGCCTTTGTTCACGGCGGGGAAGATGTCAAAAAAAGTAACAGGGTAATGGCTATCCACCACATAATGCAACCAATAATGAAATCTAAAATCACCCAAGTCATGCTTTTTTTGAACAGTGGCGTAAAAATTCTTGCCCCATAACCTAAACTAAAAAACCAAACGAATGATGCCGCTAATGCCCCCAAAAGGAAAACTATTTTTTGTGGTAAAGAAAATGTCACTGCAATACCGCCAACCACCACCACAGTATCGATGTACACATGCGGATTTAACAAAGTTACCGCTAAGGTACCTAGTAACACTTTTTTACGGGAGTTACCGTTATTATTGATGCTCTCTATCGTTAAAAAGCTGCGATGTTTAAACGAGCTTATGAACGACTTAAATCCATAATAAAACAAGAAAACAGCCC
>CAYWDC010000118.1:0-2734 GCA_964456955.1 uncultured Gammaproteobacteria bacterium
AGGTTGATAATTTTTATACCTTGACCGTATACAACAAAGGTGCAGAGCTAATCCGCATGCAACAGATCTTGCTCGGTGAAAAAAAATTTCGTGCTGGCATGGATTTATACTTTCAGCGACATGATGGCCAAGCAGTAACCATTGAAGATTTTCTACAGTCAATGCAAGATGCTAGTGGTATCGATTTAATGCAGTTCAAGCAGTGGTACCATCAAATTGGCACACCAAAATTAGCGGTCAGCGACAATTATGATGCGAAGCGGCAAATTTATACGCTGACGATAGCACAAAAAATGCCAGCAATAAATAAAATAGAGCAACCATTGCATATTCCTGTGGCAATCGGCCTATTGGATGAAAGCGGCGAAGAAATTTTGCCAACACAAGTACTAGAAATGAAGCAAACACAACAGCAATTTGCTTTTCAACATATTGTCACAAAACCAGTACCTTCCTTATTGCGTGATTTTTCCGCGCCGGTACATATCAATTATGCTTACAGTGAAGCGCAGCTAGCATTATTGCTAGCATGTGATACCGACAGTTTTAGTCGTTGGGACGCTGGGCAGCAATTGGCGTTATTACAAATTAATCGATTACTGAAAGCTGAAAAAAGACAACCAGCATTAGGTGTTACTGAAGTCTACCTTAATGCTATCGGTAAGGTGATCAATGGCTATTTTTCCGACTATGCGTTGCAAGCATTACTATTAACGTTACCAAGTGAAAAATATATTATTCAATCGATGAAATTTGCCGATCCTGAGGCAATTCACGCAGCACGTGAATTTTTGCGCAATGCCATTGCAGCACGGTGGCAGAAACAACTCGGGCAGCTCTATCGGCAAAACATTGTGACAGGGGAATATTACCACCATGCTGTGGATAATGCCCGCCGCCGTGTAAAGAATATATGTTTAAATTATCTAAGTTTAACCGACCAAGGTGAGCTGGCATGGCAACAATATCAAACAGCAAACAATATGACCGACCGCTTAGCGGCGTTACAAGCATTAGCAAATTTAAATGTTGCTTATCGCCAACAAGCATTAGCTGATTTTTATCAGCGCTATCAACAAGATGCCTTAGTGATAGATAAATGGCTTACGGTGCAGGCGGTTTCTTCGTTACCACATACCCTGCGGCGAGTACGAGAGTTAATGCAGGATAAAGTTTTCAATATTAAAAATCCCAACAATGTACATGCACTTATCAGTGCATTTGCTAATGCTAATATTACCCAATTTCATGCGCTTGATGGCAGCGGTTATGCCTTTCTTAGTGAACAGGTACTGACTATTGATCAATTTAATCCACAGTTAGCAGCGCGCTTGGTCACACCGTTGTTGTCTTGGCATAAGTTTACGCCTGAGCGACAGCGATTGATGCGTAAGCAATTAGAATATATGTCGACTGTTGAGTTATCGAAAAATACCGATGAGATGGTTAGTAAAGCATTAGTGGAAGCGTCTTTATGTTAATCTCTGCTAGGTGATCAAAGTTAAAAATTCAGCGCGTGATTGTGCGGATTGACGAAATTTGCCAAGCATTACGGAAGATTTCATGCTGGAATGCTGTTTCTCTACACCACGCATCATCATGCAAAGATGTTGTGCCTCGATAACCACACCGACGGCTTTTGCTTGTGTTAGCTCAGCAATATAGTTAGCGATTTGTTTAGTTAAATTTTCTTGGATTTGTAAACGTCGCGCAAAATGATCAACGATGCGGGCAAATTTAGAAACTCCAAGGACTTGTCCGTTTGGCATATAACCAATATGGCATTTACCGATAAAGGGCAACAGATGGTGTTCACATAATGAGAAAAGCTCAATGTCTTTTAGCACTACAATTTCATCACAATCGGAGGGAAATAAAGCATCATTGATCACCTCATCGAGGTTATCATGATAACCCTTAGTTAGAAAACGGAGCGCTGCCGCAGCTCGTTTAGGCGTGTCACGCAAGCCAGGTCGCTCACTATCTTCACCAAGCTGCAAAAGTATTTGCTGATATAAATTCTCTATCTTCATAATGTTGTGTTATCCAGGAGGCCAATGCATTTGTCGTCCTGAAAGTAAATGCAGATGCAAATGAAATACCATTTGCCCGCCATGCTGATTACAATTCATGACCAGTCGATAACCCTGCTTACCATCACCATTTTTGTTTGCCAAACGTTGTGCTACTTGTATCATGTGCCCAACGGTATACGTATCTTCTGCAACAAGATCATTTAAAGTAGCAATGTGCTTGCGTGGCACAACGAGAATATGCAGTGGTGCTTGCGGCTCAATATTGTTAAAAGCGCTGACTTTATCATCTTCATAGACAATCGTCGTCGCAATTTCACCATGAATAATTTTGCAAAATAGGCAATCGGTCATCATTGTCTCTTTAATGAAATCACATCTTCAATCGCTTGCAGACGATGCTGCAATCGTACCCATTGTTCTCGGCTGGCAATCTTAATACTCAGATTAATTATCACGGTATGATGGTACTTATCATGATAAGAGTTTAAACCAATGATAGCCACGTTTTCATTGCTAATTACCTGCGTAATATCACGCAGCAGATCGTTGCGATTAATCGCTTCTAGCAATAAGTTTAGCATATACTTTTGCTGCTGCACATCACCCCAACTCACCTCGATGATACGTTCAGGATATTGCTGCCGACCGTGGATAATGTTAGCACAATCAGCACGATGAATAGTGACGCCGCGTCCCCT
>CAYWDC010000119.1:0-2721 GCA_964456955.1 uncultured Gammaproteobacteria bacterium
AAACCTACCATGATTCATCATGCGACAAACCGGCGGTATTGCCATCGGCGAAATCTCTACAAGATCCAGTCCTTCGCTTTGCGCCGCTTGCAGGGCTTCTGGTAAACTAACAACCCCAACTTGTTCACCATCTTTACCAATTAACCTAACTTCTGCAGCCATTATCTGCTGATTAATACTAGTTTTTTTACTGGATCTAATCGTTCTCTTCCCCCACTCTAACAAGACCACGAGTACTTAATTCAGTTGTCAATCGTTGCTGCAATGCGACAAGTGACATATTGCCAAGATCTTTACCTGCATGCGTACGCACAGACACTGTACCCTGTTTAACTTCTCGATCACCAACAAGCAAAAGATATGGCACACGGGCAATCGAATGTTGGCGAATTTTAAAGCTTATTTTCTCATTTCTCAAGTCCAATTTGACTCTAAGTCCATCTTTTTGCAAGCTTTTTGTAATTTCCACCGCACAATCAGCTTGTCGATCGATAATATTCATCACTACAAGCTGTATTGGTGCTAGCCACAATGGTAACCCATCAGCATAATTTTCCAAAAGAATACCGATAAAACGCTCAAAAGTGCCTAAAATCACACGATGCAACATGATAGGATGGGTTTTTTTGCCGTTTTCCGCGATATAGACTGCCCCTAAGCGCGCCGGTAGGCAATAATCAAGCTGCAATGTCCCGAGCTGCCATATACGCCCCAGGCAATCGCGCATAGAAAACTCTAATTTTGGTCCATAAAACGCCCCCTCTCCTGGATTTTCTTCCCAGGCGATTGCTTGCGCATCTAGTGCCTCAGCTAATATTCGCTCGCTGCGATCCCATTGCTCATCGGTACCTAGACGCTTTTCGGGCCGCGTCGACAATCTGACAATAATATCGTCAAAACCAAAATCACGGTACACTGCATAAAGCATCCTAATAAAGCGTGCTGACTCTGTGAGCACTTGATCTTCACGGCAAAAAATATGTGCATCGTCTTGTGTGAAGGCTCGCACACGCATTAGTCCATGCAACGTCCCAGAAGGCTCATTACGATGACAACAACCAAATTCCGCCAAGCGCATCGGCAAATCACGATAACTCCGCAGTCTTTGATTAAAAACTTGCACGTGCAAAGGACAACTCATCGGCTTAATAGCAAAATGAGCGCCTTCTGCTTCAGTAACAAACATTTGCTCATCGAATTTATCCGCATGTCCTGAGGCTTTCCATAGTGAGAAATTTGCCATAATCGGCGTGTTGATTTCCTGATAGCCATACTCTTTTTGCTTTTCGCGAATATATTGCGCAATCGTTTGAAAAATCGTCCAACCATTGGGATGCCAAAACACCTTCCCCGGTGCTTCTGGTTGCAAATGGAATAAATCCATTTTTTTTGCTAATTTACGATGATCGCGTCGTTGTGCCTCTTCGACACGATGCAAATAAGCAGTTAGCTCTTTTTTATTCCCCCATGCGGTGCCATAGATACGCTGCAACATGTCATTATTGGTATCACCACGCCAATAGGCACCAGCGAGCTTAGTCAACTTGAATACTTTTAACTTACTGGTGTTTGGCACATGCGGACCACGACAAAGATCGACAAAATCGCCCTGTTGATAGAATGATAAGGGCTCATCTAAAGGAATAGCGTCAATGATCTTTACCTTAAATTCTTCACCCAAATCACGAAAAAACTTTGTCGCTTGGTCACGCGACATTACACGACGGGTAACTGGCTGTGCTTGTTTTGCCAACTCGTGCATTTTCGCTTCGATCTTATGCAGATCTTCAGGCGTAAACGCACGTGAAAAAGCAAAGTCATAATAGAAACCATCTGCAATCACCGGACCAATGGTCACTTGTGCTTGAGGAAAGAGCTGCTTCACTGCCTGTGCCAACAGATGCGCAGTTGAATGGCGAATAATATCTAAACCCGCGGCATCTTTATCGGTAATAATTTCCACCTTAGCATCATCGCTAACTTCATAAGTAGTATCGACTAGCTGATTATTTACCTTGCCCGCAAGTGCCGCTTTAGCAAGGCTCGGAGCAATATCGGCAGCAATGTCTGCGATGATTGCAGGACCAGTGAATTGACGTTGGGAGCCGTCACGTAAGGTGATTTGTGGCATTAATATTCTCCTTCAGTGGCAACCTATACAAGAGGCTGCATGATACAAAGCTTTTCGCTGTAACATTCTGTTTAGTAAACACAATAAGTAATTTGACCTATCTCTGGTAGACACAGGCGGTGTCGAATCCGTCGACCTCGACGATGTCAACCTACTGCTGGACTAAGCGTCTATGACTGATTTGACGCAAAGTAATAAGATAACAAAACGCAGCTGCTAGCACAAGCGCCATGTTATACTTAGCAAATGCACCTCCTCTTGGTTAGAAAAATCACCGCCCATAGTATCATCTTAACACCGAATAAACGCCCCTGGCACGTCTGTTGCAACGGCGTTTCGAAAAACAGCAAACGCAAATCACTTGGCAACAATACCGATATTATACCCTTACAAACCCGGTTAAAAAAATTATTATCAAGACATCTTATTGCAACAGCAGTGGCCTTTATTACTGTTGAGCGAAGATTAACAACTCTACCTCTGGCAACAAATCGTCAAAGCATCCAAAGCAGGAGCAAGAATTATTACAAGCTACGGTAACCAAGCAAATGGCTCAGCAAGCCTATACCACCAGTTGCCGATCTACGTAA
>CAYWDC010000120.1:0-2654 GCA_964456955.1 uncultured Gammaproteobacteria bacterium
CCCGTCTTGATGCAATTGCCGCTGCCAATGGCACAGTGTTATGGCGTGATTCTAGCACAAAAAGTTAAGAGCTTTTGTTACTTAATTGCTTACTTACTGCAAACTGCGTTTAACTAAACCGCTGATTGTGGTGCTTTGAATAACGATAGCAAAAACGACAATGGCATAAGTCATACTCAAAATTAAATCACGAAAATGATTTTGCGGTAGCGATAGGGCTAATGCTATAGCTAAACCACCACGTAGACCACCCCAAATGAGGATCTTTGTTGTTTGTGGTGGATAACTGCGAATTTGCTTGAAAAAATACATTGGGACAGCAACGATAATAGTGCGTACTAATAGTACTAAGGGAATGCCGAGTAAACAAGCGATCATTGCATGCATATCATAGCGAATTAAGAGAATTTCAAAGCCAATTAATAGAAACAATAAGACATTGAGTAATTCATCAATGATTTCCCAAAAGACTTTAAGAGTTTGATAAGAAAAATTGCTTGGTAACCTTATATGAAAGCTGTTACCGATTAACATACCAGCTACCACCATCGCCAATGGACCAGAAATATTTAACAGTTGTGTCAAACCATAACCACCAGTGGTAATTGCTACGGTAATAAGAATGTGTAACTTATAATCACTAACACGGCGAATCAAGTAATTCCCGAGCCAACCGATAATCGCACCATAGATCAGTCCACCTAATGCTTGTTGTATAAATAGAAATATCGTACCATGCAGCGTAGGATGTGTGCTGCCAAAGGTAAACTGGTAGGCGGTAATGAAAATTACGATACCAACACCGTCATTAAACAAAGATTCTCCTGCGATAATGACTTTTAATTTCTTCGGTGCATTCATTGAGGTAAGCATTGCTAAAACTGCGATTGGATCGGTTGGTGAAATCAAAGCACCAAATAAAACACAATAGTTAAATGGCAATGGTGAGTGTAGTAATGCCAGTGCATAATATGTTAAAATAGCAACAAAAAAGATAGAAACCACGGTACCAATGCTGGCAAGCATGAATATCTCCCAGCGTTGATTTTTAAAGCTACTTAAATCGATAGTCAAAGAACCGGCAAATAATAAGAAACTTAGCATAACATCCATTAATAAATCGTAGAAATCTAACCCAGAAATTATTTGTTCGGCACGTACCTCTAGATGCGTGATATTTGATTTGCTCAATATCAATAGTACTAGTGAGATTAATAACGAGCCGATCATGATTGCAGTGGTTGTTTGCATTTTGATAAAACATGCGTTGAGATAAGCAATAGCGATGGCCAACGTTAATAAAAATGCAAGGACAAAATATGTGTTCATTGGCAGATAAGTGTTGATCACTAAATTGCAGACAATTAAGACGATATGATTAATGCTAACTATTATTTTACAACTCTAATCATAAGATGGTTAAGACGATAAAGCAATTGTTACTTGATAGAAAAATGGCTTGCATTATATTGAAAATAGATTATAAAATAAATAGTCATGAATAAAACTGTACATTTAAAAGATTATAGTGCAGCAGAATATCAAATTGATACCGTAGATTTGATTTTTGATTTGACTCCAGAAAACACCATTGTTAAATCTCATTTGGTCATACGAGCTAAGTCAGGTATGCCACCAAATACGCCCTTATTACTTAACGGTGAGGATCTAGAATTAATCAGCATCCATTGTAACGATGAAATTTTGCCGCCAACTGCCTACCAATTAAATGAAGAAGAGTTGCTAATTAAATATCCTCTGCCAGTATTTACGCTGGATATTACTACGCGAATCAATCCTGCGAGAAACACCCGCTTGAGCGGCTTATTTATGAGTGGCGAGATATTTTGCACACAATGTGAACCGCATGGTTTTCGCCGTATTACTTATTTTATCGATCGTCCAGACAATCTTTCCCGTTTTACGACAACCATAGTTGCTAGTAAAGATCAGTATCCGATACTGTTATCCAATGGTAACAAGATTGATAGTGGTGAAACCAGCGATGGTCAACATTGGGTCAAGTGGCAAGATCCATTTTGTAAGCCTGCTTATTTGTTTGCTTTAGTTGCTGGTAAATTTGCTCGGCTCGAAGATACATTTACTACCTGTTCCGGGCGCAAAGTCACTTTGCAGCTATATGCCAAACCGGATCAACTTGACAAAACAGCATATGCTATGGCGAGTCTAAAAAAAGCCATGCGTTGGGATGAAAAAGTTTATGGCCGTGAATATGACTTGGATGTTTTTATGACTGTAGCGGTGCGTGATTTCAATTTTGGCGCCATGGAAAATAAGGGACTGAATATTTTTAATAGTAAATATATTCTCGCTAATCCAAGAACAGCGACAGATGTTGATTTTGAAAATATACTTGGCATCGTTGGTCATGAGTATTTTCATAATTGGTCGGGTAATCGAGTCACCTGTCGAGATTGGTTTCAGTTGAGTTTGAAAGAAGGTTTCACGGTTTTTCGTGATCAAGAATTCAGTGCCGATATGGGGTCTAGAGCGGTTAAGCGAATACGAGATGTACAAGTGCTCAGAGCGTATCAGTTTAAAGAAGATTCTGGGCCCATGGCCCACCCGGTGAGGCCCGACTCTTATCAAGAGATCAATAACTTTTATACGGTGACGATCTATCAAAAAGGTGC
>CAYWDC010000121.1:0-2640 GCA_964456955.1 uncultured Gammaproteobacteria bacterium
TTATTACAGTTAGAAGTAACATTAATCGATATTATTGCCATTAATAAACAACAGGATAAGCGAAATGTTGGTTGATTCACATTGTCATTTAAATTTATTGGAGCTTACCCCTTTTGATGGAAAACTTGACGACGTGCTACAGGCGGCTAATGCGGCCGATGTGACACGCATGTTATGTGTTTCAATTGATTTGCAGAGTTTACCAGAAGTATTGCAATGTGCCGAACGCTATGACAAGGTGTTTGCCTCTGTTGGTGTGCACCCGAATAATAGCCAAGATAAAATAAGTGTGGCACAACTGACTGAATTGGCAACACACGCTAAAGTTGTTGCTATTGGAGAAACCGGACTGGATTATTTTCGTACTACCGATAATACTGAATCGCAGCGCGATGCTTTTCGCACACATATTAATGCAGCAAAGCAAACGAGCAAACCATTAATCATTCATACACGTCAGGCGCGCGATGACACCTTGCAAATTATGCGTGAAGAACATGCACAGGAAGTGGGTGGCGTGATGCATTGCTTTACCGAAACGTGGGAAATGGCGCAAGCGGCGATGGACTTGGGATTCTATATTTCTTTTTCCGGTATTGTCACCTTTAAAAATGCCAAGGCATTGCAGGAAATAGCAAAAAAAATACCCTTAGAAAGCATGTTGATAGAAACTGATGCGCCTTATTTAGCTCCAGTACCATATCGAGGTAAAGCCAATTATCCAGGCTATGTGCGCTACGTTGCCGAATTTATCGCCGAACTTCGAGGTGAATCTTTTGCTAAAATCGCACAGCAGACCACAAAAAATTTTTGTCGTTTATTTCAAATAAATACCTAAAAAAGAGAATAAAGTGATAAAGAATTCTCCTTAAACTTTGTATATCGTCGGTGGGGCAGGATTTTTACAACACAGATGTCCCTTGCGTTATCTTAACGAAGCATGTTGTCGATAGCCATATTAAACTCCACTCCTAACACTTATTAGCAATTCAAGTTATCGCAGACTAGAAATAATGTTTCGGTTATTGCCAAATTCGTGCCACCTTTTTTATTATAGTGCGTCTTATAGTATGTGAAGCTATTGATTGACACTATAGAATAGCAACATGAGGACAGCGACATGAGGAGAACAACATGAAATTTCACTTATCATTGCCAGTTAGCAATATTCATTCTACCCATAAATTCTATCGTATCTTATTACAAAGTAAAGCAGCAAAATACAAGGCGGATTATGTTAAGTTTGAGCCAGAGAACCTAGCATTAAACATTTCATTTGTGCAAAGTGAATCATCAGTAATTGATACAAAACGGCATTTTGGGTTGCAATTTTCATCAAGACGGAAACTTGATGAATATTATCAATGGTTGGATAAACACCCATTAATTTCCTTAATAAAACCCCGAGGAACAGTGATTTGTTGCTATGCTAAGCAAGATAAATTCTGGGTTACAGATCCTGATGGGTATAAGTGGGAGCTATATTACCGAGTCAATGATAGTGAATATAAAACTGCATCTGGTCAATGTTGCTAATAGAACAGCATTCGATATGAAAACCATGACAGAGGCTATTACCTTTTATCATGACATCAAACGTTATGTTGCCAGTAAAATTAATAACTCTGATGATGTCGAGGATATAGTGCAATCGATTTTTTTAAAGATTGCACGAAGTGATGGACCAAGCACACCGAAAAAATTACGTGCTTGGTTATGGACTATCGCCCATAATATGGTAATGGATCATTACCGTAGACAACATCGACAATCTACAATGATAAGTAATAACAATAACCTCCAAGAGATGAGCAACTATAATTTGCTTACGGCAGAAAATGAAGTGGCTAGCTGCTTGGCCGCTTTTATTAAGACACTACCCCGAGCAGAACAGGCTGTGCTAATATGGGTTTATCTTCAAGAACGGCGGCTAAAAGATTATGCAACATATCATCAACTCAATTACAGTACTGTAAAATCAATCATTTACCGTGCCAGAAGACACTTAAAAACAGTACTTGTTGACTGTTGTCAATTGCTTTTTGATCGACGTCAACTACCCATAAGTTGCCAGTCTAAAGTCTCAAATAACTGTTTGGATGCTAATTGCAAGAATCTTTGAAATGCTTTATGGCGTATTCCATGCATGGCAGAAAATGACGGTATATATTGAAAAGTGAGGTGTTAAAAAATCTAATGTTATTCACCTTCTGTTTGTAATGTCTCAGCATTTTCACTGCTTCAAATGTTAGCGACAGGGCTTTTTCTAATATGCTTTTATCATTGTTCTTCCCATAAAATAAGATATCACCATTAACTGAATCGAATCTAAATGGTCATTTCTAACCATGTCTTTTTCTTAGCTTGATATTACTAAGTGTTATATGTTTAGTTGTAATTTGGTGCAACTAATCTGTCACCGTGGGTAAATGTAGAGGATGGTGGAAAAATTACAGAAGATTTTTAAATACTAGTTGACAAAGGTCTTGCTATTGTGTATCACTTGGGATGCAGGACCTAAATAATGCAGGTTTCGTATTAACAGTACGTTATAAAGTTGGTGTAGACATATAGTTCAGCTGTAAATCAGTGAGTTATAGGTTTTTGGAAACGGATAATTTAGGGGTATATGATATGAAG
>CAYWDC010000122.1:0-2600 GCA_964456955.1 uncultured Gammaproteobacteria bacterium
ATCTCGCGTAACTGTGGATCGGCAAACAGTAAAATACCTTCGATCACGATAATCTGATGTTGCCCGATGGTTTTAGTTTTATTTAAGCGTAAATGCTCGGCAGAGTCATAAATCGGTATTTGCACGTTTTCGCCGCTTTGCAGTTGCTGTAGATGGTGACACAATAGGTCATGCTCAAAAGCGTCGGGATGATCATAGTTTATTTTGCAGCGTTCTACGAAAGAAAGCTGCGCCCGATCTTTATAGTAAGCAGCCTCAGAAATGATTACCACTTGATTAGAACCAAGTTCATCGTCTATTGTGTTTGCCAGCAAACTTTTGCCAGAGACAGAGGGTCCGGCAATGCCAATAATAATCGTTTTACTTTGCATGATTATATTCCAAAAATAGCTATAGTAGCATAACAAAAATAACTATGGATGTTTAGTAAAAAATAGATACAAGGTGGTAAATTTTTGCATCTTACTTATTAAATCTTATTAATTTAATGACGGTTACGTTTTAATAGCACGTAAACCGCGCCAGTGCCACCACCTCCACGCAATGGGGCTGAGGTAAAAGCGAGTACGCTGCGGTGACGTCGTAAAAATTGATTAACAAAGTTTTTCAATGGTGGAAAGGGCTGCTTACTGTTATTGCCTTTACCATGAACGATACTAATGATACGAATCCTCTGTTTGCTGCAGTGGTTTAAAAAATCGATGAGTCGATCCTCTGCTTCGATGATTGTTAGCCCATGTAGATCTAGGGTTTTTTCTGGTGGCAATTTGCCTTGTCGTAATTGTCGCAGCATGCGTGGTTGTACTCCAGAGTGTTGGAAAGTAAGCGCTGTTGTACCGCTTACTTTTGCGACGTCAAACGAGTGATCTGCTGCTGGACATATCATATGCGTCGATTCTACAACTTGCTTATCTAATGTTCTCGGCTTATGCCAAACGACCTTATTATTGGTTTTTAAACGACGAGTTTGTCTTTGGCTGTTGCGAAATAGCACCTTATCTGCATCGGAAATTTTATAGTTCATCTATAGCTCCTATTACCCATGTTATTATACAACTTAGACCAAGGAAAGAAATGCCATTTAACACGGTTGCCGATGCACTACGTTGGGCCGCAAAAGCTTTCGATGCAGCAGCACGTTACTATGGCTATGGGCACGGTACCGACAATCCCTGGGACGATGCCGTTGCTTTGACGGTGCCGGCTTTAGGTTGTTTGCCCATCGACATTGATCAAAGTGTCTTACGGTATGTTTAAGCCTAGCAAAAAGCGAACAATTGCAACAATGATATCGACAGCGTATCGAGCAACATATTCCAGTTCCGTATTTAACACAGCAACCGTGGTTTTGTGGATTATCATTTTATGTCGACGAGCGTGTAATTATTCCTCGTTCTCCGTTAGCGGAGTTAGTTGCAAAATTTTACCTTGGATTGCCTCAACTCGAGTAGATCATATTCTTCATTTATTCACCGGTAGTGGCTGTATCGCTATGGCTTGCGCTGATGTGTTTCCCGGCATAAAAGTCGATGCACTAGAGTTTTCTACAGATGCTATCGCAGTTGCTAGGATGAGTATAAAACGGCATTGACTTGAACATCGGGTACGTGTTTTACAATTTAATGTTTTTTCGGCGTTAACGCATGAACGATATTGTTAGTAATTCTCCCTATGTCAATGCAGAAGAGCGCATTACCTTGCCAGCAAAATTTCAGCATGAGCCAAGATTGGCATTGGCTGCAGGACAAGATGGCTTAGA
Source organism: uncultured Gammaproteobacteria bacterium (assembly GCA_964456955.1). Classification (GTDB taxonomy): domain Bacteria; phylum Pseudomonadota; class Gammaproteobacteria; order JABDGN01; family JABDGN01; genus CAYWDC01. Next base: position 1,760 of record CAYWDC010000122.1, read on the forward strand.
TATTGTGCAGCAAGATACTGGTGCAAGCAATCGATTATTTAACCGAGAATGTCATCTTGGTGGTTGAAGTCAGTAACAGTGCCTCTGGCTATGGAAGCAGTATTCCTACACTTGCCATTCACGTGATTGGAATTGGTCAATGGTGGTGATGGCATATTTTTATTAACCCAGTCTCAGTTAACGGTGGACCGGCAGTAAACATTTTTCATTGAATTTCTGCATTAGCACCACTATATCTAATGGCATGAATATCGATAAATTAACCAGCAAATTTCAAGCCGCTCTCGGTGAAGCACAATCATTAGCCATTGGACGTAACCATACACAGATTGAGCCGGTACACTTGCTGCTAGCATTGTTGAATCAGACCAATGGTACTATGCCTTATCTGCTGAAAGCTGCTGGCGTGCAGTTGCCGATAGTGCGTGATAAGCTCGATAAAATCCTCGATGACTTACCAATCGTACCGAATAGCAGCGGCGATGTCGGCGTTTCGACTAACTTAGGTAAGATCTTCAATCTGGCTGACAAGTTAGCACAACAACAGGGCGATCAATACATTGCCAGCGAATGGTTTATTTTAGCAGTGTTAGATCAAGGTGAGCAGTTAGCAAAAGTTTTTCAAGACGCAGGAGCTACTCGCCAGGCGATCGCAGCGGCAATTGAAAAAATGCGAGGAGGAGAAAAGGTGAATGAACAACATGCGGAACAACACCGACGCGCGATTGAAAAGTATACCATTGATCTAACCGCACAAGCGGAACAAGGCAAGCTCGATCCAGTGATTGGCCGCGACGAAGAAATTCGCCGCTGTGTGCAGGTATTGCAACGACGTACGAAG
>CAYWDC010000123.1:0-2583 GCA_964456955.1 uncultured Gammaproteobacteria bacterium
CCGATATTGCTATCCTGCGTACTATGGGGGCAACACCTGCTACCGTCATGCGTGTTTTTATGGTGCAAGGCGGCATAATCGGTATTATCGGCACGTTACTAGGACTGATTGGTGGTATTGCACTGTCGTTAAATGTCACCACATTAGTTAATTGGTTGCAGAAAGTCTTGCATAAGCAATTGATTGAATCCTCAGTGTATTATCTGAATTATTTACCATCACAGCTACGGATTACAGACGTGGTGAAGGTTGCCTTAATTGCGTTATCACTCAGTTTGCTGGCAACTTTGTATCCTGCCTGGAAAGCAGCGCGCGTTCAGCCTGCAGACGCATTACGCTATGAATAAACCCGTGTTGGAATGCCGTGTTTTGAGTAAAGCATTTACCGATGCCGGCACGCCAGTAACCATATTTCATGATGTTAACTTACAAATTGCTGCCGGTGAGCGTGTTGCCATTATTGGGCGTTCCGGTGCCGGCAAAAGCACCTTGTTACAATTGCTTGGCGGTTTGGATTTACCGACGAATGGTGACGTCTTACTTAATGGAAAAAATTATAGGCATTACAATGAAAAACAGCGCTGTAGAGCAAGAAATGAAAGTCTTGGCTTTATTTATCAACTCCATCATTTGTTACCAGAGTTTACGGCATTGGAAAATGTTTGCATGCCGTTGTTGTTGCGTAAATTAAGCATTACAACAGTGCGACGTCAGGCCCGTCTGCTGTTAGAGCAGGCCGGATTAGCAGCACGTTTAATGCATAAAGTGTCACAACTCTCTAGTGGTGAGCGGCAACGCGTTGCCATTTGTCGAGCATTAGTGACACGTCCTGATTGCGTGCTTGCCGATGAACCGACCGGTAATCTCGATCGCCAAACGGCTACTCAAGTATTTGCTATGATGTTAAAGTTAAATCGTCAATTCAATACCAGTTTGGTCATCGTTACCCACGATCATAGCTTGACAACGCAAATGGATCGGGTGTTACATTTGCAAGAAAGTGGGCTCGTTGTTGATGGCCATAGCAATGATCACCATAAAATTTAACGTTAAATAGCAACAGATTAACTGACAATTTAATTCTTTTTAGACAAAATATTGTTATCAGGACTATGATATGGTATTTGATTGCTAGAAAAACCACAATTATTAAGTTAGTTATTCTGCTTAGTAACCTATGTCAACTAATTATTATTGGGATGAAAAATGTTATTAAATAGCAAAGAAAAGAAAAGCTCAATGTTGAAAAATGTTGCTGCCGCCATTGCCGGTAATGCCTTAGAATTTTATGAATTAACCGTTTATGGTTTTTTTGCCCCTGTCATGGCAGCCAATTTTTTCCCCAACGCCAGCAAGCTTGCTGGCGTTGCCGATGTCTTCGCGATCTTCTTTATCGGTTATTTGGCGCGTCCGCTCGGTGCGGTTGTATTTGGTTGGTTCGGTGATACGTTGGGACGTAAAGTGACGTTATTGATTTCGATTTTGCTAATGGCGGGTAGTACTTCTGCTATTGCTTTTTTGCCAACCTATCATTCATTGGGGTTGTTGGCTCCATTATTGTTGTTAATCTTGCGGTTGTTACAAGGAATCTCTTGCGGTGGTGAGTATGCCGGATCGATGATTTTTCTGGTCGAGCATGCGCCAAAAGGTCAGCAGGGTTTCTATGGCAGTTTTGGCGAGCAAGGCGTTGGTTTGGGCTTCTTAATGGCGATGTTGACGGTATGGTTGATTAATCTGAGCTTTAGCGAGGCTGCGGTGGTAAGCTGGGCCTGGCGGTTGCCGTTTCTGTTGGGTTCGTTAATGGGCCTGCTCGGTTGGTATATGCGGCGGCATGTGAGTGAGACGCGGGTGTTTATGGATGCTTGCATCGTGCCGACGAACTCTAGCGCTATTTATTATCGCTATAAAGTACATCTCCATTCTATCGTATTGATCGTCGGCGTTACCCTGTTCGGTATGGTTATTGGTCATGTATGTTATGTTTTTTTCAGTGTCTACGCGAGCAGTGTACTGAATTATACCTATCATCAAGCACTAACTGTGCAAATCATTTCGATGAGCCTCTTGGTTTTGTTGTTACCTGCGATAGGTAGATTAGGTGACTGGATTGGCCGTCGTCGACTATTGATCTTTGGCATTATTAGTTCTACCCTCTGGAGCTGGCCTTATTTTTGGTTGCTGCAGCAAAACAGTCTGGCTTTGGTATTGGTAGCACAATTGATAATGACTGTATTAACTGCCTTTTGTTTTAGCACGTACCTAGTATACGCAGTAGAAATGGTCCCAGCATATGTGCGTTTTAGCATGGTGGGTTTGGGTCTGGCGCTATCCGATAGCATCTTTGGCGGCATGACGCCGTATGTGTCAACGGTATTGATTGAAAAAACGCAGAGTTATCTTAGTTTGGTGGTGTATATTGCGGTTTGTGCCTTGCTTTCCTTGTTCGCCATCTATCGCCATTGGGTGCGGGAAACGAAATATACCATCAAAGAGGATTGGTAAGCCTAGTGATATGTGTTTAGTCGCAAAATTATCCTTTAAAGGAGCTCGCGCAATATGCTTAAAATTGTGTTTGCCGCCATT
>CAYWDC010000124.1:0-2548 GCA_964456955.1 uncultured Gammaproteobacteria bacterium
CACGTGATAAACAGGCCTTTACGCAGGGACATATTGCACAGGCACAGCATCTACCGGAATCAATATTAGAACAAAACAACTGAGCAAATATAAAGATAAGCCGGTCATTCTAGTTTGTAGCACCGGCACGAAAGCAACAAAATTAGCAACGACATTAAAGAAAAAAGGATTACAGCAATTATACTTTCTGCAAGGCGGTATCGCCGCATGGCGTGCTAACAATTTACCGCTAGTAAAGTAGAGTATTTTCTCGGTTTGTTTGGTGAGGCCGCTAAGTTGTGATAACCTTGGAACCTGATGATAATAAGCTGATTTAGGAAAAAACATGACAGAAGCAACAAACACTGAAGATACGGGCAACAAACCAGAACTCATTATCCATCGCTTATTCATTAAAGACCTCTCTTTCGAAGCACCACATTCACCAAAAATATTTAATGCAGAATGGAAACCAGAAGTTGACGTTCATCTTGATTCTACTTCTCAACATTTAGAAAGCGATCTTTATGACGTTACCCTGAGAATAACAAATACCGCAAAACTCAAGGATGAAACTGTGTTTATCGCTGAAGTGAAGCAAGCTGGCATTTTTCTTGTGCATGGTTTTGAAAAAGAACAACAGGAAGAATTACTCGGTAGCTTTTGTCCGAATGTGTTGTTCCCTTATGCACGCGAAGTAATTTCTAATATGATTCATCGCGGTGGTTTCCCACCCTTGTATTTGGCACCAGTTAACTTCGACGCCATTTATCAACAGCGTAAGCAATATTCCTCTGCTGCTAACGACTAATGACAACAATTGCTGTCTTAGGTGCAGGCTCATGGGGTACTGCCCTAGCCATTCTGTTATCGCGCAATGGACAAGACGTTAAGCTCTGGGGCAGAGAACCTAGATTACTAGCGCAACTACAGCAAAGTGGATGCAATCAGCACTATATTCCTGACATTCGATTACCGTCTAACCTGGAACCAATCATTGAATTAGAAGCAGCGGTAATGGCTGCCGATTTACTATTAATTGCTACTCCTAGCGTTGGCTTTCGCGATTTGCTGTCAAAACTAAAGTCCTTTGGAAAACCCGTTGTTTGCGCAAGCAAAGGCTTAGAACCACAAACAAATCAGCCGTTTGATGCCGTTATTACGGAAATTCTTGGCAACAATGTTAAGGCAGCCATGCTGAGCGGTCCCTCTTTTGCCAGAGAAGTGGCATTAAACCTACCAACCGCGGTCGTCATTGCAAGCAAAGATAAAACTTACGCCAAGTTTTTGATGAGTTTATTCGCAAACCCACATTTTTGCCCTTATTATAGCAATGATGTCATAGGTGTGGAAATCGGCGGTGTTGTTAAAAATGTAATAGCCATTGCTGCCGGTATCTCTGATGGTTTGGGTTTTGGCGTGAATGCACGTTCTGCTTTGATCACCCACGGTTTGCATGAAATCACACGCCTTGCCATTGCCCTCGGTGGGCATGCCGATACTGTAACAGGACTATCTGGTCTTGGGGATTTGATTTTAACTTGCACGGATAATCAGTCACGTAATCGCCGCTTTGGTTTAGCACTAGGCCAAGGTCTTTCAACAGAACAAGCGTTAGCAAAAATTGGCCAAGTAGTTGAGGGAGCAAACAACGTAGAACAAGTGATCAGTTTAGCACACAAGTATCATGTTGACATGCCAATTACCCAATACGTGCAACGCGTGTTACGACACGAAATCACCTCGCAACAAGCAATACAGGCATTATTTGCAACGGAATCACAGAGTCAGTGCAACAATACAGAATGACATCACGGGTGTTGAGCGGCGATTCTCTTAAACTGTTATCCAAGCTAACTGACGCCACGCTTCATAAGCGATAATCGCGACGGCATTGGATAAATTTAAACTGCGACTATTTGTTTGCATCGGGATGCGTAATGTGTTTGCTACCAGTAAATGTTGTAAAATATGGTCCGGTAGACCGCGTGTTTCCGGACCAAACAACAGCACATCTTCATCCTTAAATGTTGCCCCAGCATAAATAAGTTTGCCTTTTGTGGAGCAAGGAAACAAACGTCGTTTACCAAGCCAGGCAAAAAAATTCTCCTCATGGTCATGCTGTTTTATACTGACTAACTGTCGATAATCCAATCCAGCACGACAGACACGTTTATCGTCTAGCATAAAACCTAACGGGTGAATCAAATGTAGCTGAAACCCCCCATTAACACAAAGGCGCATGATATTACCGGTATTTGGTGCAATTTCTGGCTGATAAAGTCCAATATGCAACATCGTTTCTGTACAACTTAAGAACGCGATGACCTAGAAAAATAAGGCCCATTAGCATTAATTTGCCGTAAGTGCGCCCGATATTGCAGATACGCATTTTGGTAGAAAATATAGGGATCAAACATCAAATTACTGGCGGTTTTTTCCACCTGCAATAGGTTTGCACGTTTATTGACCGCTGCTACAGATGATAGCGCAATCGACTGATTCACTTTCAAGGTATGATGAGACATATAAAAGTCGACTGGAATACAAATTCCACTAGCAATAGTAT
>CAYWDC010000125.1:0-2519 GCA_964456955.1 uncultured Gammaproteobacteria bacterium
TTATTTTTTCTAGCCAAGTAAGATAATTTTGATGCACCACAAATTTTTTTGGCGCCTTTGCTGCAAGACGAATTAAGTCCATGTAGAATTGACTTAACCATGTACTTAACCTATCTATTGCTATTTTTTGCCATTTTGCTGCTGCGGTAATCGGATTTGCCGTTTGCTGAAATTCCTGCAACGTTTGCATGAAAATTTGGTATTGTGATTGTATTTCAGTATCATTAGCCAACTGCTGCGCTAATAAAGGCGCGCCTTCGGCAAGAGAAAGCCATTTACGTGGATCGTCGATATTTTGTTGTTCCAGCCAATTGTGGCTGTCTTCATCACTTCTTGAGGCAAGACGAATCACTTGGCAACGACTACGCAAGGTTGGTAATAGGCGTTCCGCATGCTTACTGAGCAAGATCAATAACGTTTTTTCTGCTGGTTCTTCCAGGGTTTTCAATAGTGCATTACTGGCAGCAAGATTAAGACTATCTGCTGTGTTAATAACGGCTACTTTATAACCACCTCGGTGCGCACGCTGTCTGAGTTTCTCACTAAGCATACGAATTGCATCAACCTTGATCACTGTGTTTTTGTCGTCTTCAGGTTGCAGTAAAAAATAATCTGGATGGGTTGCCGCTGTAAATAGGTGGCAGGAAGGACAATGACCACATGCATTTTGTTGCTTTGGTTCCGTACAAAGTACTCGTTGTGAAAATCTTTCAGCAAATAATAATTTGCCTAACCCTGGTGGTGCTGTAATGAGCAACGCATGGGGTAGTTGTTGTTGCTGATAACGTTGGTGTAATTGTCGCCATGCTTCCTGTTGCCAGGGCAATATTATCGTGTTGGGCCTGTTAGTCGCTGCCATTTGACATGTTAGCAATTATAGCATCGCCAAACGCCGAACAACTTAAAAGTTTAGCGCCATCCATTAAACGCGCAAAGTCATAGGTTACCGTTTTATTCGTGATCGTCGCCTGCACTGCAGCAAGTATTACATCAGCTGCTTCTGTCCATCCCAGATAACGCAACATCATTTCTGCAGAAAGAATTAATGAACCAGGATTCACTTGATCTTGTCCAGCATATTTCGGTGCAGTGCCGTGTGTCGCCTCAAAGATCGCAATATCACTACTAATATTAGCCCCAGGCGCAATACCAATGCCGCCAACTTGCGCAGCAAGCGCATCGGAAATATAATCGCCATTTAAGTTTAGCGTGGCAACAACACTATATTCTGCTGGACGTAATAAAATCTGTTGTAAGAATGCATCGGCGATCACATCGTTAATCACAATCTTGTTGCCTGTTTTTGGATTTTTGAATTGACACCATGGCCCACCATCAATTTCCACAGCAGCAAACTCTTGCTTCGCTAAATCATATCCCCATTGTTTAAAGGCACCCTCGGTAAATTTCATGATATTACCTTTATGTACTAACGTTACTGAGGGCAAATCATTGTCGATGGCATATTGAATGGCACGCCTAACTAAACGCTCAGTACCTTGCCGTGAAACAGGCTTAATGCCAATACCACAATGCTCAGGAAAACGAATTTTATTAATACCCATCTTGTTCTGCAAGAAATCGATGACTTGCTTTGCTTGGCCAGTATCGGCTGCCCATTCAATGCCGGCATAAATGTCTTCAGAATTTTCACGGAAGATAACCATGTTGACTTTCCACGGCTCTTTTACCGGACTCGGCGTACCATTAAAATAACGGACCGGTCGTAAACATATATAAAGATCCAATATCTGTCGCAATGCTACGTTTAAAGATCGAATGCCACCACCGACGGGAGTAGTTAATGGCCCTTTAATACCAACATGGAATTCACGCATAGCCTGCAGAGTTTCTTGCGGCAGCCAGACATTTTCACCATAAATTTTGCCTGCTTTTTCCCCAGCATAGACTTCCATCCAGGCAATTGCCCTACTACCATGATAAGCTGTGGCAACTGCCGCATCGACCACCTTACGCATTACCGGCGTAATATCAACACCAATACCATCACCTTCGATGAAAGGCACAATAGGTTTATCGGGTACACTTATATTATTGTCTTTGTACTGAATGACCTTCTCACCATGGTGGGGAACGTTGATATGTTGATAACTCATTTTGGCTCCAAAAGCATATTCTATTTTAAGTTTAAGCATAGCATTTTTTTGTATCAATTTATACTGTCAGGTGCTGTAACGAAAACGAGATAAATCCATCCAATGCAAAATTGTTTTATGGCATTAGTCTCGCGTAATTTTCACTAAGCTCGTATAATGTAACGTATGACTACAAAACGTAAATTAAAGGTCATCGTTGGTATGTCAGGTGGCGTTGACTCGTCTGTCTCTGCGCTGCTGTTAATTGAACAAGGTTATCAGGTTGAAGGTCTATTCATGAAAAACTGTGAAGAAGACGATACCGATGAATATTGTGCTGCCGCCGAAGATTTAAAAGACGCGCAAGCGGTTTGTGAAAAATTAGGGAGAAACTTACACACCATTAACTACGCCACCGATTAC
>CAYWDC010000126.1:0-2515 GCA_964456955.1 uncultured Gammaproteobacteria bacterium
GGCGTCGGCATTTGCTGCAGGTATTTTTCATTTGATTAAGCATGCCGCCTTTAAAGCATTGTTGTTTTTGGCGGCTGGTTCGGTCATCATGGCAGTGCATCATGATCAAGATATGCGCAATATGGGTGGCTTGCGGCGTTACTTGCCAGTTACCTATATTACTTTTTTTATTGGTGCACTGGCACTCGCAGCGATTCCACCATTCTCTGGATTTTACTCGAAAGATGCCATCATCGATGCGGTTCGGCATGCAGATGTGTTCGGTGCGCACTATGCTTACGTTGCTTTAATGCTGAGTGTGTTTATTACCGCTTTATATATATTTCGCGCCTTATTTATGGTATTTCATGGCAAGCCTCGGATGTCTGCTGAGGTTAAATCGCAGTTAAAGGAAAACGCATTAGTAGTATTAGTACCACTAATACTACTAGCCATTCCTGCTATTGTGATCGGTATGTTGTGGGTGAAGCCTATGCTGTATCAGGGGCTATATCAAGGGCAGGGCATGTTAGGTAAAGCCGTTTACGTGGCAGCGCAACATGACACTTTAGCCCATACGGCGGTTGATTATCGGGGCGTATGGTATATGGCGGTGCATGCACTTGTTACCTTGCCTTTTTATCTGGCGCTGGCGGGAATTTTGGTTGCTTGGTTTTGTTATCGTTCAATGCCTCAGTTACCGGAAAAAGTAGTGATGCATAGTCGATGGTTATACCATATTTTGCTAGCAAAATATGGTTTTGATGATTTTAATCAACGGGTGTTAGTGCGTGGCACACGAGCGATTGCCTCTGTTTTTTATCACATTGGTGATGTGCGACTTATTGATGATGCTTTAGTCAATGGTGTGGCCCGTGTGATACGCTGGTCATCGGTACGTTTAAGACAATTGCAGAGTGGTTATCTCTATCACTATGCTTTGGCAATGATTACAGGCTTAGTTGTTTTTGGTATTTGGCAAGTTTTGGCAGGATAAAGCGTTATCACGATGCACTTCCCTCTACTCAGTACATTAATTTGGCTACCTATTATCGGTGCGGTGGTGGTATTGTTTTTTGATAAAAGCCAGCAGATAAGAATGGTAAAGTGGATCTCACTCATTGTCACTTTAAGTTCGTTAGCACTGTGTATTCCATTGTGGATAACTTTTGATACGACGACTTATCAGCTGCAATTCCAGGAGTTTTTACCCTGGATTAAAGCCTACGATATTCATTATGCGCTGGGTGTAGATGGCATTGCCATGCCAATGGTGATATTAAGCACTATGACTACGGTTGTTGTGGTGTTGGCTAGTTGGCACAGTATTAAGCACAATGTGGCGCAATACTTCGCCACTTTTTTGCTGATGCAAGGCATGATGGTTGGTGCATTTAGTGCAACAGATTCAATCTTATTCTACGTTTTTTGGGAAGGAATGTTAATACCTATTTATTTGAATATTGGCATCTGGGGTGGAAAAAATCGTGCTTACGCTTCGGTTAAATTCTTTATTTATACCTTTGCTGGTTCGGCATTGATGTTGGTAGCGATATTGTATTTGCGTATACAGGCACATAGCTTTGTGATCACGGATTTTTATCGATTGCCACTATCGCATACCGTACAGGTTTTAATATTTCTCGCATTTTTCTTTGCCTTTGCGGTGAAAGTTCCCATGTGGCCGCTACACACCTGGTTACCGGATGCGCATACTGCGGCACCGCCGGGTGGTTCGGTTGTATTGGCATCATTGATGTTGAAACTTGGTATTTATGGTTTTCTGCGTTTTACTTTGCCAGTGATACCAAACATTGACATGGTGATTGTGTGGTTAATGATCATATTAGCATTGATCGCCGTCGTTTATATTGGTTTAGTAGCAATAGTACAGCAAGATATGAAACGTTTAATCGCCTATTCTTCGATTGCACATATGGGTTTTGCTATTTTAGGTATCTTTATGATTTATGTCATCATGGCCCGTTCTGTCAATGCTCAGGCTGCTTATTTGAGTTTAGAAGGCGCCATGGTGCAGATGATTGCGCATGCGTTTAGCACAGGCGCACTGTTCATTGGCGTTGGTATTCTCTATAACCGTTTGCATACCCATTTAATTAAGGATTGTGGTGGTTTAGCACACAGACTACCATTGTTCGCGGCATTGATGATGGTCTTTGCTTTATCAAATGTTGGGTTACCGGGGACCGCTGGTTTTGTCGGCGAATTTATGATTATTTTAAGTGCGTTTGCGGCTAATTTCTGGGTGGCTCTAGTGTCGGCAACCACATTGGTTATCTCGGTTGCCTACACGCTATGGATGTATCAACGCGTTTTCTTTGGCCCAGTTGCGCATGCAAAGATTGCTAGCATCGAGCCATTACATTTCTCTGAAACTATCGCGTTGCTGGTATTGGCGATATCGGTGATCATCCTCGGTGTTTATCCGTTGCCATTGCTGCAGGTGTTTCATGCAACCACTGGTCATTTATTACAGTTGAGTTTGCCGCTGAAATTGCCGATGGGAGGGTAAGGA
>CAYWDC010000127.1:0-2502 GCA_964456955.1 uncultured Gammaproteobacteria bacterium
AATCGGTGCCAATTCAGCGTTAATGCCATTGATTAATGGTTGCTTACAATCGATGCAACCGATCCCGGCACTAACACATCCCTGCTGCACCCAGGTTTTAACATCAGCAGTCGAATAAACTTTATGTAAGTTCCAAACCGGACACTTTTGTGGATCGCCTGGGTCACTGCGCCGGACACGTGCCGGATCCGTTGGCATGGTGAGAATTTTCTGCCTCACTACTTTGGCCGTTTCACGCAAACCAATGAAGTTACCATAAGATTTCGACATTTTCCGCCCATCGAGCCCTCGAATTTTTGGCCGTTTTGTCAACAATGCCTTTGGTATCGGTAAGATAGTTTTACCAGCACCTTCGAGAAAATTACTCAGCAATTCATATGTTTGTGAACTAAGATTCATCTGCGACTTTAGCAACGTCTTGGCTGTATCAAGCGTTTGCCGATCGCCTTGCTCGAGGTATTGTTTACGTAGCTGATTAAACAATTTGACATGCTGCCTATCCATTTTAGAAATCACAGCTTCTGCATGTTTCGTAAAATGGGAGACGCGTCCATATAGATAGTTAAAGCGTCGTGCAAGTTCCTGGGCTAGCTCAATGTGCGATAGTTGATCTTCACCTACCGGCACAAAACTAGCACGATAAATCAATATATCAGCACCTTGCAATAATGGATAACCAAGAAAACCAAAGGTTGCCAACTCCTTTTTCTTCAGTTTCTGCTGTTGATCTTTATAGGTTGGCACGCGCTCAAGCCAGCCTAATGGCGTGAGCATGCCCAACAGTAACGCCAGTTCCGCATGTTCGGGAACTTGCGATTGAATGAAAATGGTTGCTTTGTCCGGATTAACACCAGTGGCGAGCCAATCGATCACCATTGCATAAACGTTTGCCTTAACAATATCTGGAGTGTCATAATGTGTGGTCAAACCATGCCAGTCCGCAGCAAAGAAGAAGCATTTATGTTGACGTTGTAATGCTATCCAATTCTTAATAACACCATGCAAATGCCCAAGATGTAATTTACCACTGACGCGCATACCGGAAACCACACGCTGCTCCCTTGATAACGAGTGCAAAGTTATTCCTCATATGGTATATAAAATAATATTATACTATAGAAACGGTTTTGGGTCGCCTTTACCGTAACGTAAAATCTTCGGGATTGAAGTTTTCAGATCAACTACCGTAGTCGGTTCAATGCCACAGTAACCACCATCAATGAGCAAATCAATTTGCTTATCCAGCCTGTTGATGATCGCCTCGGCATCGGTCAAAGGTTCGGTTTTGTCGGGCAAAATCAAGGTAACACTAAGCAACGGTTGTTTCAGCTTCATAAGTAGGATATCGATAATATCATGCTGCGGAATACGTAAGCCAATGGTCTTGGATTTCTGATGGTGCAAACGTTTAGGCACTTCACGTGATGCAGGCAAAATAAAGGTGTAATTACCCGGCGTGTGCGCACGAAGCAAGCGATAAGCAGCATTACTCACATTTGCGTAAGTGCTCAATTCCGATAAATCACGACAAATTAAGGTAAAATGGTGCTGCTTATCCAATTGACGAATGCGACGAATCCGTTCGACGGCATTTTTATCGCCAAGACAGCAGCCGAGAGCATAGCAAGAATCAGTGGGAAATGCCGTTACCGCCCCTTGGTGAATCAACTGCACCGCCTCCCGAATTAGACGTGGCTGTGGGTTATCTGCATGTATTGGTAAGTATTTGGCCATAGTTCACATATGTTACAAGAAATAAAACAAGTCTTCTTAAAACGATATTAGAATATTGGATATTAACTGTCTTTGCTAGGAAGCAGATAATGTTATATGCTACAATAGTGTGTTTTACAAGCAAAATTAAAACATGAAACTCCTCTACGATTTTTTTCCCATTATCATATTTTTCATCGCATTCAAACTAGGGGGTATTTATGTTGCCACTGCAAGTGCAATAGTGATTTCTTTGCTTCAAGTAATCGTTTATTGGTTTAAGCACCGACGCTTTGAAAAAATGCAACTCACCACTTTGATCATGATCATGATCCTCGGAGGAGCAACGTTACTATTCCACCAAGAAATCTTTATCAAATGGAAAGTATCTGTTATTAATTGGTTATTCGCTGCGGTATGCTTGGCCAGCCAATGGATTGGCAAAAAAAATTTGGTACAACGCCTATTGGGAGAAAAAATGAGTTTGTCAACAGAAATTTGGCGTCGTTTAAATACATTTTGGGTGATCTATTTTCTTACTCTAGGATTCATAAACCTTTATGTCATTTATCACTTTAGCACTAATACTTGGGTTAATTTCAAGCTATTTGGTATTCTCGGATTAACTTTAGCTTTTGTGATTTTACAAGCTATTTATTTGGCAAAGCACGTTAAAAATGAACAATGAAGCCCGCATTAAGCAAATGCAAACGCTATTGCAAGCGAAATTAAAACCCTCTCTATTAGAAATCATCGACGATAGTCACAAGCATATTGGACACGCCGGTG
>CAYWDC010000128.1:0-2489 GCA_964456955.1 uncultured Gammaproteobacteria bacterium
TTGTTGGGCAAGCGATGTCACTAGAAAACCCAAAAATTTGCTTAAGAGATCTACATTGCATGATTAATACCATGCTCGCCAATAGCAAGCTGCAACATGCAGTAACGTGCAATGGCTATCTTTTATTATTGTTACCGGAAGGCAACCCACACTAATATATGGCAAAAAATCTCGTCATTGTTGAATCGCCGGCAAAGGCAAAAACCATCAATAAATACCTGGGAGCTGACTTTAAAGTACTTGCTTCCTACGGACACGTACGTGATTTATTGCCGAAACAGGGCGCGGTCGATCCGGACAATGATTTTGCAATGCAATATGAACTCATTGCGCGTAACAAGCAACATATCGATACAATCGTCACCGCCATGAAAAAAGCTGACGTACTGATGTTGGCACCGGATCCCGATCGTGAAGGCGAGGCGATTGCCTGGAATGTAGCATATACCTTAAGAGAAAAAAAAGTACTCGAAGGTAAGCATATACAGCGTATTGTCTTTAATGAAATTACCCGGTCGGCGATTAATGCAGCGATTGAAAATCCGCGAGAAATTTCCATGGACTTAGTTCAGGCACAACAAGCAAGACGTGCTCTTGATTATTTAGTCGGTTTCAATCTATCACCATTATTATGGAAAAAAGTGCGTCGCGGTTTATCTGCGGGACGCGTGCAGAGTCCGGCATTGCGTTTGATTGTCGAGCGCGAACTCGACATCGAAAAATTTAAGGCACAAGAATACTGGACTATTGAAAGCGACTTGCATGCCGGCGGGCAAGACTTTGTTGCCAAGCTGGTAATTTATAAAAACAAAAAGCTCGAACAATTTAGCCTCACCAACGAACAAGAGGCGAGTGCTGTTAAAAACGATCTGATACAACAGGCAAAGGGTAAACTCCTAGTTACTCAGGTAACAAAGAAACAGCGCAAACGCCATCCCGCTCCCCCATTCATTACCTCTACCCTGCAACAAGAAGCAGTGCGCAAGCTTGGTTTCACCGCGCAGCGCACCATGCAGATCGCACAGCAGTTATATGAAGGTGTCGATATAGGTGCCGGTTCAGTGGGTTTGATTACCTATATGCGTACCGATTCGGTAAACCTGGCTACCGAAGCCATAAACGACATCCGTGAGCTAATCAAAAAGCATTATGGTGAAGAAAATCTGCCCAATGCGGTACGAATCTTTAAAACCAAGATAAAGAACGCACAAGAAGCACATGAAGCGATCCGCCCAACGATGGCACAACGGTCCCCTGAGACCATTAGAGCCTATCTGAGCGTCGAGCAATTTAAACTCTATTCACTGATTTGGCGACGCACTATTGCTTGCCAAATGATCCCGGCAACGCTCCATACCGTGGCAATTGACTTGCAATGTGGCAAACTGGGAAATTGTTTTCGTGGCCATGGTTCAACCATTGCTAATCCTGGTTTCATGACAGTTTATTTAGCCAGTGTCGATGATTCTAAAGCCGATGACGGTGACGAAAAAAGGTTACCTGAATTGCAATCTGGAGACCGTGTCGACTTGAAAAGCATCTGCAGTAAGCAACACTTTACTGAACCGCCACCGCGTTATTCAGAAGCAAGCCTAATTAAAGCATTGGAAGAATTTGGTATCGGTCGCCCGTCCACATATGCAGCGATTATTTCTACCTTGCAAAATCGCGATTATGCCACATTAGAGAAGAAACGTTTCTACCCTACCGATGTTGGACGCATCGTGAATAAATTTCTTGCCAAATATTTCACCCAATACGTTGACTATAATTTCACCGCGCATTTAGAGGATAAATTGGACCAGGTTGCGCGCGCTGAGAGACAATGGATCCCCTTGTTACACCAATTTTGGCAGCCATTCAAGGAATTGATTGATAAAATCGATGGAACTGTACAACGTAGTGACGTAACACAAGAAAAACTCGACGAACCCTGTCCGCAATGCGGCAAGCCCTTGAGCATCCGCCTAGGCAGTACCGGTCGCTTCATCGGTTGCACTGCTTTTCCCGAGTGTAGTTACACTCGTAGCATTAAGGAAAATACACAAGAGGCAGAAACAGCAGCGATTATTGGTGATCGTCAATGTCCAAAAGATGGGGCGGATCTTGTTATCAAACATGGGCGTTACGGTAAATTTATCGGATGTAGCAATTATCCGCAGTGTAAATTCATCGAACCACTCGTTAAGCCGCGTAATACCAATGTTAACTGTCCGAAATGCAATATAGGTACTATGCTGCAGCGCCAATCGAAACGCGGTAAAATTTTCTTTTCTTGTTCACAATACCCTAAATGTAATTATGCGCTATGGAACGAACCGGTGAATGAAACCTGTGCAAAATGTGGCTTTCCGATACTTACCTCAAAGACGACGAAACGCAGCGGCACCCAAAAAATTTGCCCACAACAGGACTGTGATTTTATTGAGCATGTTGATGCGTAACAATTTTAATAGCATATTGAAATGCGAACTTACAAGTGTTTATTT
>CAYWDC010000129.1:0-2460 GCA_964456955.1 uncultured Gammaproteobacteria bacterium
TGATAAGGCTACATTATTAGAAACTGAGTCAGCGTCATACCACAGCCCGGGGACTTGTACCTTCTATGGTACTGCGAATACCAATCAAACATTGATGGAAGCGCTTGGGCTGCAATTAGCCGGTAGTTCATTTATTAATCCCGGCACAGAATTGCGTAATGCCTTAACGCAGGAATCGATTCTTCGTTTATTAAATCAAACCCAAAAAGGCCAAGAGTATCGTCCTATCGCCGATGTGGTTACCGAGCATTCTGTTGTGAATGCAATCGTGATGATGATGGCAACTGGTGGTTCGACTAATCTGACGTTGCATTTAATTGCTATGGCAGCTGCGGCTGGTATTCAAATTAATTGGCAAGATATGGATGAAATTTCTCGTATTACGCCGTTATTAGCGCGTGTTTATCCAAATGGGCAAGCCGATGTTAACCATTTTGAAGCGGCTGGAAGCCTCGGGTTTATTGTGCGCCAGTTACGCAGTAAAGGCTTGTTAAACGAAGAGGTGGCCAATGTCATGGGGCAAGGGCTTGATGCCTATGAGTGTAAACCTCAATTAGACGAAAATAAGCAAGTCTTTTGGTCTGATCCGATTGAAAAAAGTGGCGATGCCACTATCCTATCGAGCATTGATGAACCGTTTTCACCGGAAGGTGGAATGCGCGTACTTAATGGTAATATTGGTACTGGTATTGTCAAAGTTTCAGCGGTTGAGTCTCAATATCATGTGATCGAAGCGCCGTGTAAAATCTTTGACACACAAGACGCTTTAAAAGTCGCATTCGAAGCAGGTGAATTGGAATGCGATCATGTTGCGATTGTTCGCTTTCAAGGCCCTGCCGCGAATGGTATGCCAGAGCTGCATAAATTGACGCCATATCTTGGTATTTTGCAAGACAAAGGGTATCGTGTTGCTCTAGTGACTGATGGCCGTATGTCAGGTGCCTCTGGTAAAGTGTTGGCGGCAATACACGTTAGCCCTGAAGCCAAAAAAGGTGGCTTATTAAGCTTATTAAAAGATGGTGATGTGGTGCGTGTTGATGCCAAGACTGGAGAATTAACCGCTCTAGTCAGCGATAGTGATTTATCGCAACGTGAACCAGCTACAGCGCCAGTGGTGTCTTCGATACTAGGTCGAGGCATGTTTGAACAAATGCGATCTGTGGTTGGTAAATCAACGGCAGGCGCATCTTTTTTAGATACAGAATAAACCGTTATTAAGTAAGTACTTAGTAACAAGACAATTTTAATTTAATTAATTGAGGACGTAAGAATGTCTAACGTAAAACGAGTAAGTGATTTAATTACAGGTCAAAAAGTTGTTCCTGTTGTAGTGATCGAAGATCAACAACAAGCACATGGTTTGGCTGAAGCATTACTTGCTGGTGGTATTAATGTAATCGAAATTACGTTGCGTAATGCCTACGGTGTTTCTGCGATTGAATACATCAAGAAAACATTCAGCGACATGGTTGTGTTAGCGGGTACGGTTACTAATGCTGAGCAATTCAAAGCAGTTGCAGAAGCAGGTGTTGATGGTGTTATCAGCCCAGGCCTAACGCCTTCTTTATTAGAAGTAGCAAAAGAATTGGATGTTCCATTCTTACCAGGTGTTGCAACCAGCTCAGATATTTTGACTGGCATGGAATATGGTTTGACTGAATTCAAATTATTCCCAGCAACGGTTGTCGGTGGTATTGGTGCATTAAAAGCTTACAACGGCCCATTCTCAAATATACGTTTCTGCCCAACAGGTGGCGTTAGCCCATCAAATTTAGATGAGTTCTTGTCGCTTCCAAACGTAATGTGTGTAGGTGGTAGCTGGTTAGCACCACTAAGCTTAGTGCGTGAAGGTAACTGGGAAGAAATTACTCGTTTGTGTAAAGAAACGAAGAAATAATAGCACCGCATTAGCGTGATTATTCAAAGGGCTTAACATTTAATGTTAGGCCCTTTTTTGTTGTACATAAGTGCAATAAACCGTGACTGTTGTCAGTGAACGCTCTTTAAGATTACGTATTCTCAAATTTAATCTGTAATAACGGTTAATCTGTCATAATTAGTTTCTGTGATGTAAGCAAAACTTACGATAAGATATGGAAGTATTTTGGTGTCCAACCAATGAGATTGAACTTTAGAGGAAACGAATGACATTTTTACGAAACCCCTTTTTTATTGCTGGTTCAGTATTAGTGCTGATTCTATTATTGGTGGGTTGGTATATTAGCCAAGAACCTGGCTATATCGAAGTTGGTGCTGATACAGACTCTAGTGATTCAACATTAGTGGTCGGTTATGCGACAACCAATGCATTGATCGGTTCAGTAGAAGAATTGCTTAATAAACGAGGAGGTTACTTAAGCAATGATGTTCTTCCGCCTTATTCCTTGGTTGATAATATTCCGAACTGGGAGTTTGGTGTATTGCAGCAGGTTAGAGATTTAGCGAAAACACTACGTAATG
>CAYWDC010000130.1:0-2452 GCA_964456955.1 uncultured Gammaproteobacteria bacterium
GGTGGAGCCAACGTACAATTTGCCGTGCATCCTGACGATGGGCGCATATTAGTGATTGAAATGAATCCACGCGTATCGCGTTCTTCCGCACTAGCATCTAAGGCAACCGGTTTTCCGATTGCGAAGATCGCCGCGAAACTCGCGGTTGGTTACACCCTTGATGAATTACAAAATGATATTACCAGCGGCGAAATGCCGATAGCTTTTGAACCGAGTATCGATTACGTGGTGACCAAGATGCCACGTTTTAATTTTGAAAAATTTCCAGGTTGTGATGCACACCTAACCACGCAAATGAAATCGGTTGGTGAAGTGATGGCGATTGGGCGCACTTTTCAAGAGTCCTTGCAAAAAGCGATGCGTAGCTTAGAAGTTGGTGTCTATGGCTTCCACAATCAACTGAATGCAACCGCAATGGATATTGTCCCGCGTCTAACGGCCGAATTGCAAATACCTGGTGCAAAGCGTTTATGGTATGTCGGTGATGCGTTTCGCTGTGGTTGGGATGTAGAAAAAGTTCATGCCTTAACAAAAATCGATCCGTGGTTTCTTGCCCAAGTGCAAGATCTCATCAATGAAGAGCAAAGTCTACTTGGCTTAGGATTAAAGAATCTGCATAACGATCGATTGCGGCAATTAAAGCGTAAGGGTTTTTCTGATTATCGTTTGTCGAACCTGCTGGGGGTGAATGAACGAGATGTGCGCGAACGCCGCTACATACTTGGCGTGCGTCCGGTGTATAAGCGTGTTGATACCTGCGCCGCTGAGTTCGCTACCAGCACCGCGTACTTGTATTCAACTTATGAAGAAGAAAATGAAGCCGAGCCAACGACACATAAAAAAATCATCGTTTTGGGCAGTGGTCCGAATCGTATTGGCCAAGGGATTGAATTTGATTATTGCTGCGTGCATGCTGCCTATGCTGCGCACGATGAAGGTTTCGAGGCGATCATGGTCAATTGTAACCCAGAAACCGTTTCCACCGATTATGACACCTCGGATCGCTTATATTTTGAGCCGTTAACTCTAGAAGACGTGCTGGAAATTGTTGCCGTGGAACAACCCGATGGCGTGATCGTACAATATGGTGGCCAAACGCCATTAAAATTAGCAAACGCACTCGAAGCAGCGGGTGTGCCGATCATTGGCACATCACCCGATGCTATCGATCGTGCCGAAGATCGCCAACGTTTTCAACAAGTCATTCAAGGTCTTGGATTAAAACAACCGGCAAATGATACCGTTAAAGATATTTTAGAAGCCGTTCCCAAAGCACAAAAAATTGGTTATCCATTAGTCGTACGTCCTTCGTACGTGCTCGGTGGTCGTGCCATGGAAACCGTTTTTAACGATGACGAATTAATGACTTATATGCGTACCGCAGTGCAGGTTTCGCATGCGGCCCCGGTATTGTTGGATTATTTTTTGTATAATGCCGTTGAGGTCGATGTTGACGCCGTTTGTGATGGTGAAACGGTATTCATTGGTGGTATCATGCAGCACATCGAGCAAGCCGGCATTCATTCTGGTGATTCATCGTGTTCTTTGCCAGCACATAGCTTGAGTGAAAGCTTGCAAAAGGAATTGCGTCGGCAAACCATACTATTAGCAAAAGAATTAAAAGTCGTCGGTTTGATGAATGTGCAGTTTGCAGTGCAAAAAGACAAGACCTACATTCTGGAAGTTAATCCACGTGCCTCACGCACGGTACCTTTCGTATCTAAAGCGACAGGGGTACCATTGGCTAACATCGCTACGCGTTGTATGCTTGGTATAAGCTTGGCGCAACAAGGGATCAGCGAAAAAAAATCTTTTGACTTTTATTCGGTGAAATATCCAGTGTTTCCGTTTGCAAAATTCCCCGGCGCCGATCCCATCTTAGGCCCGGAAATGAAATCGACTGGCGAAGTGATGGGTACCGGTGATAGTTTTGCCGAAGCATTCGCTAAAAGTATTATAGCAGCTAATCGCTGTTTACCGAGAAATGGCACGGCGTTTATTAGCACCAAAGATAGCGATAAAGCTGCCGCCATTACGATAGCACGAGATTTAACTACATTGGGCTTTGTGCTGATTGCCACCAAAGGCACGGCAAAAACCTTACACCAAGCAGGTGTCGAATGTCGGGTAGTGAATAAAGTCCGTGAAGGTCGTCCACACATTGTTGATATGATTGAGAACGGCGAAATTCATTTCATTATTAATACTACCGATAGTAAACCCAGCCTTTCTGATTCTTATGCGATTCGCCGTCGTGCCGTGCAAGACAATATTAGCTATTACACCACTGTTGCCGGTGCGCAGGCTGCGTTGCTGGCAATGCAGCGTCAAGATGAATTGCGTGTGCGTAAGCTGTAAATACTTTTTGTGGTCTTTCAGAATCCTTGGCACTGGGCGTGATGTTCTATTTGTGCGATAATTGGCGAATTCCGGAACTAGTATGTGATGAGTG
>CAYWDC010000131.1:0-2442 GCA_964456955.1 uncultured Gammaproteobacteria bacterium
TTTATGCTCCAGGTGGTTGATAAGGCATTATACAAAGGTGAACCTTATTCGCCATTGACCACGGCAAAGTCAAAAAAAGGTGGACGTAACAATTTAGGACGCATTACCACGCGTCATCATGGTGGTGGGCACAAGCAACGTTATCGTATTATCGATTTTAAGCGTAACAAAGATGGTGTTTTAGCAACAGTGGAACGTTTGGAATATGATCCGAATCGCAGTGCCCACATTGCCTTATTAGTTTATGCTGATGGTGCGCGTCACTATATAATTGCGCCTAAAGGTTTGCAACAGGGCGATCAGGTTGAATCGGGTGAAGAAGTAGCAATCAAGGTAGGTAACGCTCTGCCACTGAAAAATATTCCCGTCGGGACGATGATTCATTGTATCGAATTACGCCCAGGTAAAGGTGCACAATTAGCACGCAGTGCCGGTGTTGGTGGACAACTACTCGCACGGGAGGGGCAATATGCAACGTTACGCTTACGTTCTGGCGAAATGCGCAAGGTGATGGTTGGGTGCCGTGCTACAATTGGCGAAGTTGGTAATGCACAAAACAGTTTACGTTCATTAGGCAAAGCCGGTGCAACGCGTTGGCGTGGTAAACGTCCAACTGTTCGCGGCGTGGCAATGAATCCGGTTGACCATCCTCATGGCGGTGGTGAGGGCCGCACTTCTGGTGGTCGCCATCCAGTGACACCATGGGGTATGAAAACCAAAGGAAAGAAGACGCGACATAATAAACGTACCGATAAATTGATTGTACGTCGTCGAAAAAAAACTAAATAATGATTAAGAGGTTACTGTGGCACGTTCATTAAAAAAAGGGCCTTTCGTTGACTTAGCATTGGCGAAAAAAGTCGAAAAAGCAATCGCAACTAAGGATAAAAAACCTATCAAGACTTGGTCACGTCGTTCCATTATTACCCCAGAAATGGTCGGCTTAAACATGGCCGTACATAATGGTCGCCAATTTATTCCGGTATTTATCAGTGAACAAATGGTGGGGCATAAACTTGGAGAGTTTGCCTTAACCCGTACGTTTAAGATGCATTCTGGTGATCGTAAAGCTAAATAGGATGTAAGAGTTATAAAGATGGAAACAACAGCAAGACTCAATAAAGTGCGCATTTCGCCACAAAAAGCACGCTTAGTCGCCGATCAAATCCGTGATCTGCCAGTTGATGAAGCGTTAGACATATTGACGTTTAGTCCTAAAAAAGCTGCACGCCTGATCAAGAAAGTGGTTAATTCGGCAATTGCTAATGCTGAACACAATGATGGTGCCGATGTTGATGGACTTAAAATCAAGCGAGTTTTTGTTGATGAAGGTGGCATGTTTAAACGTTTTCGAGCACGTGCTAAAGGGCGCGTTAATCATGTTTTAAAACGCACCAGCCACATTACAGTGACGGTTGCAAGCGACTAAGGTAAATTTATGGGACAAAAAGTTAATCCAATCGGTATGCGTCTTGGCATTGTGCGGGAGTGGAATGCTAAATGGTATGCAGATGCGAAAAGTTACGCTGATAAGTTATGTGGCGATCTCGCAGTTCGTGATTTTCTGAAGAAGAAATTACAAAAAGCTGGCGTCAGCCTTATTAAGATCGAGCGTCCAGCACAGAATGCGCAAATTACTATTTATACAGCGCGACCAGGCATCGTTATTGGCAAAAAAGGTGGTGATGTTGAAGCGTTGCGCAAACAGGTGAGCAAAATGATGGGTGTGCCAGTGCATATTGATATTGAAGAAATTCGTCGTCCTGAAATTGACGCGCAATTAGTAGCAGAAACTGTGACACAGCAACTCGAGAAGCGTATCATGTTTCGTCGTGCAATGAAGCGTGCTATCAGCGCTGCACAGCGTGCCGGAGCCGCTGGCATTAAAATCCAAGCATCAGGACGTCTTGGCGGTTCGGAAATCGCTCGCATTGAGAGTTACCGTGAGGGGCGTGTGCCATTGCAAACATTTCGCGCGAATATTGATTATGGTGTTGCAGAAGCGTTAACCACTTACGGCATCATTGGCGTCAAGGTATGGATTTTCAAGGGTGAAATACTCGGCCGTCAAGTCCATGCAGATACTGTGGAAAAACCCAGTTAATTGAAAAAACCTGTCAGTGTAACCGGATAAAGGATAGCAGCATGTTACAACCGAAACGAACAAAATTCCGTAAAATGCAAAAAGGTCGCAATCGTGGGCTTGCTAACAACGGCAATAGAGTCAGTTTTGGCGATTTTGGTTTGCTTGCAGTTACAAGGGGACCCATTAATGCGCGACAGATCGAAGCGGCACGTCGAGCCTTGACGCGTCATATTAAACGAGGAGGAAAAACCTGGATTCGTATTTTTCCTGATAAACCGATGACTAAGAAACCTTTAGAAGTGCGTCAGGGTAAAGGTAAGGGTAATGTTGAGTACTGGATTTGCCAGATTCAACCT
>CAYWDC010000132.1:0-2408 GCA_964456955.1 uncultured Gammaproteobacteria bacterium
GTACCATATGATGCAAAAAGGCGTTTGCCTTGATATCCACAATAATTATTTTCTGCTGACGGATCACATTAAGAAAGTTTACTGTACGTACTGGTGATTTTGCTTGGCACTGTTTAGCACGAAAGGCATCAAAATTGTGCTCACCAACCAAGCGCTGTGCTGCAGCATGCATTAATGTTGTATCTAAAGGTAAACAGTGCCAGGTAGCATAATGGCGTTGCAACGCCGAACGAATCGGATAATTATAAATACGATAATGATAACGCCTGGCTATAGCACTAAACCGTGCATGAAAATCATCACTCACCGATTTTACCCAACGTACGGTGATGGTAGGAGGTAAACTGGCATTAGTCCCAAAAACCCAAGCGCGTTCACTGCGTTCCGCTTTTGTATCAAAATGAATGATTTGACCACTTGCATGCACGCCAGCATCGGTGCGCCCCGCGCAAACCACGGCAATTGGTTCTGCAGCAACCTGGCTAAGAGCGCCTTCCACTACGGCTTGTACCGTCGGTAAACCGAACTGTCGTTGCCATCCGTGATAACTGCTGCCGTCGTATTCAACTTTAGCAACTAGTCGCATCGTTTTTCAACCGCTCAACAGATCTACTGTACTGTTATGGCCCTCGGTATCCACTTGTTTCGCTAAGTCATTGCGTTCCTGATCGAGCCGGCTGAGCAAATCGGCATCTACATCTTTGGTAACATAATCACCAGTAAAAATTGAGGTCTCAAATTTTTCAATACTGAGATTACCTCTTTTTGCCGCTGCAAGCAAATCATCAAGTCGTTGATAAATCAACACATCGGCACCGATCGCCTGACAGATTTGCCGTTCTGTTTTATTATGGGCAATCAATTCTTGGCGGCAAGGCATATCAATTCCATAAACATTAGGATAGCGTATGGGGGGGGCTGCAGAGGCAAAATACACTTGCTTGGCGCCGGCGCGACGCGCCATTTGCACAATTTCTTTACAGGTAGTACCACGCACAATCGAATCATCGATCAGCAACACATTTCTATCTTTGAATTCAGCTGCTATAGGATTCAATTTGTGGCGCACCGATTTTTGGCGAATCGCCTGTCCGGGCATGATAAAGGTGCGACCAATATAACGATTCTTAATAAAGCCTTCTCGAAACTTCTTACCAATACTTTCCGCCAAACTCATTGCCACGGGGCGACTCGTATCGGGAATGGGCATCACTACATCAATCGGCAAGTTAGCGAAATCGTGTTTGATTCTCGCCGCTAGATATTTTCCCATGCTAAGCCGCGCTTTATAAACCGAAATGCCATCGATAATCGAATCAGGGCGAGCTAAATAAACATACTCAAAGATACATGGATGCAACTGCACCCGTGCTGCACATTGTTGCCGATGTAACTTTCCTTGCAGATCGATAAATACTGCTTCACCAGGCAATACATCAACGATATTGGTAAAACCTAGCATATCCAAAGCGGCGCTCTCAGAGGCAAACATATAATCCACTCCTTGCGCATGTTTACGGCCACCATACACTAGCGGGCGAATACCATGGGGATCGCGAAAACCAACAATACCTTGATCGGTAAGCATTGCTACCGCCGCATAGGCACCTTGACAACGTTGATGCACCTGAGTAATTGCTGAAAAAACATCTGCTGGTAATAGTTTTTCTTGGTGCAATTTTTGCAGCTCGCTAGCAAAAACATTTAATAAAATTTCAGTATCCGAATGCGTATTCAAGTGACGTCGATCACTACGAAACAGATCTACGGCGAGTTCCCGGGCATTGGTTAAATTACCATTGTGCGCTAGGCTAATACCATAGGGTGAATTCACATAAAATGGCTGCGCTTCGGTAAAACTTGAGGTGCCAGCGGTAGGATAGCGTACATGTCCTAGCCCCATATTACCGCGTAAGCGCAACATATGCCGTGTATGGAAGACATCACGTACTAAGCCATTACTTTTGCGCAAAAAAAGCTGTCCTCGTGCGCAAGTCATGATGCCAGCGGCGTCTTGCCCACGATGTTGCAATGCAGTTAATGCGTCATAAATATCTTGATTAACACTATTATGCGATAATAGTGCAACAATACCACACATCCGCGCTCCTATGATTTGGTTGTAGTTTTTTGTTTAGCAAACTGAAAATACGGTACTTTATCCTCTGGAATTAACATCTTCAGCCACACCGATAACGATGTAAAATGTGGCAAGAGAATTGAACGTTCCCACGCCGAGGTTTGTGGCAGGCTAGTTAACTGCGCCAAAAAGATCAGTCCGGCAACCAAAACTGGCATGCGTAATAAGCCAAATACTAAACCTAACAAGCGATTAGTAGTACCCAATCCAGTATAAGCAACTAATTTATTAATTAAAAAGTTAAATAACATACCGAGAACTAAAACGC
>CAYWDC010000133.1:0-2400 GCA_964456955.1 uncultured Gammaproteobacteria bacterium
CATGGCGTTAGGGCGACAACACCTACTCCCAAACAGTGCTATGGAAAATAAAACGCCACTGTAAGCTTGCCTGCACTTAAGCTTCGTTGTGACCAAAGTCACAGTGGCGATGGATCAACTAAACAAATTGCCCGTATAGATTGACAAATTTTGCTTAAATAAGGTAAATCGTAGTAAATGGGGAAGGTGTATGTCGAAACCTGTCATAAAGGACCTGAAGCAGCTTTTGGTATTTAAGGCGATTTATGCGAAGCGAAATTTAAGTAAGGTGGCGGAGGAACTGGATATGACCCAGCCCGCAATTTCCAGTATCTTAAAGAAGCTGCGCGAAACACTAAATGACCCTCTGTTCGTGCGAAAGGGTAATACCTTAAGACCAACTCCAAAAGCAAATGTAATTATAGACCCTGTATGCAAGGCTATTGCGGAGCTGGACACCGCTCTACAAATCCCAGAGTTCTTTGATCCAACAGTTGATGCTGCTCACTTTAGGTTTATCTTAGCTGATCCTTTAGAAGAAATTGTTTTACCTTATTTACTTAGTTTGATCGGGCAAAACAGCAAAGTTACTTTAGAATTACTCCCTCCTCAACTTCACAAGGTTGATGACGCCGTTTTATCGGGAGCTGCGCAGATTGCTGTTCTCAATCAACCTTTAGGTCGCACTGAAAATCTAAAGTGTGAACCGCTTTTCCCTACGGATTTGGTAGCTGTTGTGCGTAAGGATCATCCAGATTTGATAAAAGATAATGATCCAAATTTCTTATATAGGCAAAATTTTGCTAGTTTGAATATGAGCACAGCATATATGAAAAATTCTAATACTTTACTATTTTGGCAACGTCTTAATATTAATATAACATGCTTTTTACCCCGACTTGGCTCTGTAGCAGAACTGGTTTCTAGGACAAACCTGGCAGGTATTTTGCCTAGATTTCAGGCAGAACATATCGCCAATCGATTAAATTTGGACATCATTGAATTACCCGTAAAAATGGGAGAGCAGCAAGTTTTTCTAATCTGGAATATTGCAGACGAAAAACGAGCAGACCAGGCATGGCTACGTACTCAAATTCAATTAGCTTGCTCTTCTATTCCTTAACATTTGCAATTATTGGTGACACTGAACTTAGGCTCCCTGCGACAAGAAAAGAAATCGCACCTAAAATAGCAAAGCCTTGTGTCATAGCAATCGCGGTGCCAAGCGCACTGCCGTCAGGCGCTAAAAAGGTTGATATTATACCAGTCAATAAAGGCCCTAAGCCCATACCAATCAAATTCGTGAGAGATATGAGAATGGCTGCAACTAAGGGTCGATCCGTTTCTGGAAATTTTGAATGTAATAGGTTGAGTGTTATGACATAATGAATTGTTCCAGTAATACCAGCCGCAGCTATTAGCCCAAGTGCAATAAGAGTAGATTGGCTTGTGAAAGCAATTACACCAGTTAATTTAGCAACTAAAATTACCGTAGCTGGAATGAGGTAGTAGAGAAATGGCCTGCGACGAGAAAGATAACCGGAAATATATGTCAATCCTATAGTGAATGAAACACCGCATAAACCAGCTATTAAAGCTAGAAAAATTCCGATCTCAAATAAATCAAGCCCATGAATCCGGCTAAGAAATGATGGCACCCAAACAGTTCCAGAGTAAATAGTCATGCTGATTAAAACGCAGCCACAAACCATATACCTTAAGTCTTTAAGTCGCCAAATGACTCCTAAAATCAACCATAAATCTGAGTTGAATTTAGACTTTATATGCTTCTGCTTTACAATCGCAGGAAATCTTCGAAAAACAATGGCTAGAATCACGGCAAGGACTAGCCCGGGGACGCCTGCGGCTAAAAAACCCACTCGCCAACCAAAATTCTGTATTAAAAAGCCCCCCCCAATTAAGGCGAGCGCAACACCGATACTGGCGCCCGATGTATAGATTGACATAGCTGTTGCGCGATAAGGCGGTTTAAATGTATCTGCAATAATGGACTGAGCTGTTGGAATCGCTGAGGCTTCTGCTGCACCGACTCCTAAGCGGGATGCAAAAAGCTGCATAAACCCTGAAGCCACTCCGCCTAAAAGCGTGAGAAGGCTCCAAATTCCAATAGAAATGCTTAAAATAAGATCTCGACGTACCTGTCGTATCAATAGAGTAAGCGGAATACTACAAAGACCAAACAGCAATCCAAATGCCACGCCAGATAGCAAGCCAAGTTGAATATCTGTCAATAAAAACTGTTCGCGAATGTCAGGTAAACCGATGGCTAAAATTTGCCGATCTAGATGTGCGATTGCTAAATGTGCTGTCAAAAAGACAAGGATGTATGTATTTTGAATTTTCATTCTTAGTCTATTATCGATAGCAGCCATCTTGGCGCAATCAAGCTAATATACGACA
>CAYWDC010000134.1:0-2375 GCA_964456955.1 uncultured Gammaproteobacteria bacterium
ATATATTTCTCCCCAAAAGCAGATATAGGTATCGAATCATGGTATCTGCAAGATTTAGTTATACATATGTTAAACAAATTAACTTATCGCAAAGTTCACACAAAAATTAAAAAAAAAGTCTTTAACATCTTGTTTCTACTTGCATTGATAATGACTGGCAATATGGGTTTGGCAAATATTTTAGTATTGCCTGTTATTGTCAATTTTTTGCCAAATCAATTGCCCATACAAAATGTTATAGTTGTTAACAAAAGTGACAGTAATGCGTATGTTAAAGTGACACCCTATTTGGTAAAACATCCTGGCACCAAGCTCCAAAAGAAAGTGCAAATTCGTAACCCGAGTAAGCTAGGTCTATTAGTTTCTCCAAGCAGGTTGATTATCCCACCAAGGCAACATCGTATATTACGCATTATGCAATTATCACACCACCTCAAGAAAGATAAAATCTATAGAATTGTGGTTGCTCCTGTGCCTAGCGCGCTGATACCGGTAAAAACCAGCGCTATTCATGGTCACCATGTTGGCATTAGAATTATGGTAGCCTATGGAATGTTGGTTACTGCTAGACCAGAGCACATCAACCGCAGCCTAGTGATACAACGCCATGGAAAGACCTTGATAATAGAGAATAAAGGATATACCAATGTGGTAGTTGTCGGCGGTCAACAATGCGCTAACCAGCATTGTTTTAATTTACCAAGGCGCAGAATGTATGTTGGCAATCGTTGGCAAGTAGAGTTACCTTTCGACAAACCGATCTCCATAACAACCGACTATTTGGGTAAACAGCAACATATAAAAGTCTAATTAAATTGTATTGTAGGGGTGAATGCCGATAGACATGTGAAAAATAGCATTAAAATAGTTTTATACTTATTCATTCTTTTTTCTCTACTATTGTCCAGCACGTGCCGTCGCACCGTAACTCATGATGACGAACAGCAGGCCAACGAGGAAAAAAATAATCGATACCACCTCCAAAAAAAGAAACCGACAAACTCATTAGCACCTACTAGGCAAACTGCACCTTTAAGTGATATAAGTAACCTCAATACACTAAAACTCAACACCTTATCTTTAAAAAATGTTGCCAATAGCAAAATGGCACCTCCAGGCGTTAACAAACATGCTAACGTGCCAGAAACCACTGCAAATCATCAGCAATCTAGAGAAAAGAGTCCTATATTTAGGGTGTCGCAGCAACCGCCACCTGGTTTTAGGACTTTGTCTGCACCGCAGACCGTTGTGGTTGATGTGTATTATCAAGGTCAGTTTGTTGGTATTGCCAACGCCGTCACGACGCCAAATTGGTTAAAGTTTACTCATCCACAACAGGTGATAAACTTGTTACGATCGAGTCTTGCCAATACAATCATTGTGCAAAAAGCATTAACCGGAAAATTAGCCACGCATACGGATGCTTTATGCGAGCAAAATAACAGCAAAAACTGCGATGTTTTATATCCTAAAATTGCATCGGTTCTCTATGATCCAAACGCCTTTAGAGCACATGTGTTCGTTAATGCGAAATGCAAGAAAAAATCGGCAAACAACGGATTACAATGGCTGCCTCCATCTACCTCAGGCTTTTCCTATATTAATCGACTCTACGCTGTTAGCAGCAATACTACCGGTAACAGGGATTACAGTCACTACCATGATTACAGTTTGTACTCAGATAATACCTGGGCATATAAAAATATGCGTTTCAATCTGTTTGGTTCTTATGTCAGCGATTTAACAGGAACAACCACTTTTCAGGTAAACACCGCTAATGTTTTGGTAACGCAAAAGCAGCATCAATATCGATTTGGCATACTCGACACCACGGGCAATGAATTCTTTGCTAATGGCAATATATTGGGGGGGGAATTTGCAACCACATTAAAGACCTTGCAAACAGCGACCAATGGTGTCGCCACACCGGTTGATATTTCATTAGATTTTCCCAGTCAAGTTGACGTCTATAAAGATGATAAACTGATATACACTGGGCACTATGCGGCAGGTAATCAATCGATTGATACCTCAACTTTCCCCACCGGAGCATACCCGGTAAAGATACGCATAACAAACAGGCAAGGTGTAGCACAAGAATTATCGTCGTATGTGGTCAAGAGCACTACACTAGCACCGCCACATATACCGCAGTACTATGCCATTGCGGGTTATTTAATGGGCAGTCGCCAAGATAGCGCGCAGGTATTTAGGAAACCGCTGCCTATTCCGATATACCAAGCGGGCAGTAATATTAGATTATCGCCACATTGGGGCATGAATCTTAACGTATTAGCAACCCAAAAACATCTCTTTTCCAAGGTAGGATTAGTGTATTTACAGCAACAATGGTCTATGCGTCCCGCTGTTTTCTT
>CAYWDC010000135.1:0-2371 GCA_964456955.1 uncultured Gammaproteobacteria bacterium
CGGTATTGCTATGACCATTTATCTAAGTCGGGTGATAGATACCACCACCTTACAACAAGCCTATGAAGACAGCTATCACGATTACCCCGCCGTGCAATTTAAGCATTTGCCAGAATTAACGGCAACCGAACAAGCACACTTTTTAGGACTAACGGCTATTATACATACACCTGATACGCACATCGGTTACCAAGTTGTAGGCGAGAAAACCTTACTGTTTGTTACTATAGACAATCTGATGAAAGGTGCTGCCAGTCAGGCCATAGAGAATGCTGAATTATTTTTATAAGGAGTTAACTAATGACATCGAAAGTGAACATTTCTGACACAACATTACCCCAGGGTTTTTCGGCCGCCGGTGTACGCTGTGGTGTGCGTCGTCATCGACCAGATTTGGCACTATTATTATCCAAACGGCCGGCGGTAGCAGCCGGTGTGTTTACACAAAGTACCTGTCAAGCAGCACCGGTGCTATATAGTAAGGCCTTACTGCCAGCAGATAATATCAAAGCGGTGATCACTAATAGTGGGCAAGCTAATGCTGGGACCGGTAGGCAGGGTAAAAAAGACAACCAAACAATGGTTGATGCAGTTGCACAGAGCTTGCGTTGCACGAATACACAAGTACTATCAGCATCAACAGGGGTGATTGGCGAACCAATGCAGATCGAATTGATTACTGCTGCCATACCGACATTGATTGCCAATTTAACTCATCAGGTAGATCGATTTGCCCAGGCCATTATGACGACAGACTTAGTGCCCAAAACAGTTTATAAAGTATTAACGTTGCAACAAAAACCTGTCATTATTACCGGTGTTGCCAAAGGTTCTGGCATGATTCACCCTAATATGGCAACGATGTTGGCATATTTGCTTACCGATGTGCAGATAGCATCTGCACAAGCACAGCAGATGCTGCAGGATGTGACCAATAATAGTTTTAATATGATCAGTGTTGATGCTGATATGTCTACCAACGATTCGGCGTTTTTCTTAGCCAATGGCTCTTCAGGTGTGGTGTTAGATAATGCGCAAGACATCAAGACGTTTCAGCAAGCGCTGCAAGAGGTGGCTACTCTGTTAGCCAAGAGCATTGCGCGTGATGGTGAAGGCGCAAGTAAACTGATCGAAGTAAAGGTTATTAATGCGCCAGATGAAATGTTTGCCAAGAATGTGGCTAGGAGTCTCACGACTAGCCCCCTAATTAAAACCGCAATTTACGGCCAATCTCCCAATTGGGGTCGTTTGCTCGCGCGTTTGGGTATGGCTCGGGTACCGTCCAAATTATTTGCGAAGTTAAGCATTAGTTGTCAGGGTAGATTACTCTATGATCAAGGTGAGCCAGTGCTGCGTGATCGGCACATATTAAAAAATAGTATGCAAGCAGATACTGTTATGCTTACTGTCAATTTGAAAAGTGGTCAACATCATGCGGTTGCCTGGGGATGCGATCTGTCGGAAAAGTATGTCGAAATCAATGCCAGGTATTTGACATGACCTGCCAAACTGAAACCTTATTACAAGCGCTGAAATACGTTGAAAAATTTTATGGGCATACGTTATTGATTAAGCTGGGTGGCTCTATTTTAGACAGCCCTGAACGCATAAAAATCTTGTGCCAGGACTTAAATTATTTGCGGGCTGCTGGTATCGCATTGATTATTGTACATGGCGGCAGTAAAGCAATTGAGCAAGCGTTAGCTGTTTATCAACTACAATGGGAATTTCATCAAGGCCAACGGGTGACGACGCCAGAGATGATGCCAGTTATTGAAATGGTGTTAAGTGGCAGTGTAAATAAGCAATTGGTCCGTCAGCTTAATCAACTAAACGTTAAGGCGATAGGCATTTCCGGTGTTGATAATCATTTGTTATTATGCGAAAAAAAGAACGAGCAGTTAGGTTCGGTTGGAACGATTAAACAGGTTAATACACAATGGCTGCGCAGCTTTCTAGATATGCAATTAGCAAAGCCTTTTGGCGGCATAATTCCAGTGATTTCGCCAGTAGGGACAGATGCAAAGGGACAGTCACTAAACGTGAATGCTGACTGGGCGGCGAGTAAAATTGCCGTTGCCCTAGGTGTGGATAAATTAGTCTATTTAACCGATGAAGAGGGTATTTATGATGGGGGGAAATTATTGTCCCAATGTTCGACTAGCAAGCTTAACTATTTACTGGATGCTAATATTGTGCAGGGTGGTATGCTGATTAAAGTGAATACTATTTTATACGGCATCAACCGAGGTATTAAACAAGTCCACATTATCGGTGCCAAACGAGCACATGTGTTGATTGATGAAATTTTCACTGATTCAGGTATCGTCACGCTATGTTTTCAATAAGAAAGGAGTTTTTGTGAGCAATA
>CAYWDC010000136.1:0-2365 GCA_964456955.1 uncultured Gammaproteobacteria bacterium
TTGCACCTCATGATCAGTGGCAAGTGCTGTGGTCGAAAGTGCACCGTTAACTGGCGTTCGTATTTCCTGGTTCTTTAAGTGATGTACATTGATCTCATAGGCGATAATTTGCACCGCTGCAGCGAGGTTTAAAGAACTAAAATTGTCGTTACTCGGAATATACACGTGATAATGACAGCGATTCAGTTCGGTATTGGTTAAACCAGCATGTTCACGCCCGAAGACGATGGCAACCTGCTGTTCACGCTTGGCTGTTATTATTGCTTTTTCTGCACACTGCTGTGGATTGAGCAAAGACACCGGCAGGCGCCGCAAACGTGCGCTAGTGCCGATAATCAAGTGACAGTCGGCTAGTGCTTCATCTAGCGAAGTGACAACATGTGCATTGCTAAGAATGTCATCGGCACCGGCAGCACGCACGGTGGCTTCTGCATTAGGAAAAGCAGTAGTTGGCCTAACCAAGTATAATTGCGATAAACACATTGTTTTCATGGCGCGAGCAGCGGCACCAATATTACCCGAGTGTGTCGTTTCAACAAGAATAATGCGGATGTTATTTAGCAAATTTAGCCTTCTTCGGTTGTGTTATAATCATTGGTTGATGTGTTCAATAATCGTATAGATTAGTTTATCAAGCAGTAAGTTGTTGGCAGACTCAATTATCAAGGAATCTAGTTATTCATGCAAGCGATACTTAACATAGGCATTCGTGCCGCCCGTCGTGGTGGCGCGGTGTTGCTGCGCGAACGCTCACGTTTGGTTGTCAATGCGAGCGAGCAAAGCTTCGATAAGCTAGAATCGCAGGTAAAGTGGGTGATGCATGCCATAGTGCAAAAGGCCTATCCAGATCATGCCATCGATGCTGTTGATGGAACTGCTGATGTGGTATGGCATATGGCAATTGATGGGTTTGCAAACCTTGTGCGTGACATTCCGCATGCTGCGATAGTGATATTAATTAAACAACAACGGCGTTCGCAACATGCATTAATCTATGATCCCTACACCGATGAAATTTTCACTGCAACAGCGGGTACTGCAGGGCAATGTAATGACTATCGTTTACGTGTTAGTTGTTGTTATAGTTTTAAGAATGCGATATTATCGACGTCATTATTACAAGGCAAGCAATTGAACCAGGCAGGTGCGGATATGCTAGCACAGTTAAATGCGGAAGGTGCGGCGTTCTATCATCAGGGTTGTCCAGCATTGAGTCTTGCTTATGTGGCTGCGGGTAGAATCGATGCCTTTTTTGCTTGTGCGTTAGAAAAAACGATTATCGATGCCGGTGTGTTATTAGTTAATGCAGCGGGTGGCCTTAGTGGCGATTGGCAAGGTGGGCACCTGCATGCACAAAAAATGCAACTTGTTGCTGCTAATGCAAAATTATTTAGAGTCCTTTTGCCATATTTAAGGGGTGTGGACTCCGGTAGACATTCAGTTGAGTTTTCTCTGACTAATCGGTAAGCTAACTTCTGTTTGCAAAACATAAGTTATTGCTTAAAGAGAAAGGTGTTTCTTACTAACGAGGCCTAAGTACATGAGTTTATACAATATTATCGGCGTAAGTGGCGTACTATTGGTGTTGCTCGCTTTTTTATTATTACAAATCGGCAGACTGTCTGCAGAAAAGTCAGCTTATTCATGGTTGAATTTAGCTGGAGCGGTGGCAATTATGTATTCACTGTTTTTTGATTTCAATCTCCCTTCATTTCTCATGGAGGTGTCTTGGTTAACAATCAGCATTATCGGTTTGTGGCGATTAAGCAAGCGTAAGAAGTAATGCTTGCAGAGTCGTTTGCTGCAGCTAATGCCTAATTAACGCAGCAATCCTCGTTTCTCTCGTTTCTATAGAGAAGGGCGCTGCCCCGCGCCCTAATAGTAGATAGGTATGACAAAGAACGGTTAATCCCACGTTAATGTGCCGCCGGTTTGATATTCGATTACCCGTGTTTCAAAGAAGTTCTTTTCTTTTTTCAAGTCCATCATTTCGCTCATCCACGGCACGGTATTATTTACACCAGGGTACAGCTCGTCTAGTCCCAATTGCGCTAAACGACGATTGGCAATGAATTTGATATATTCCTCTAGCATTGGGTAGTTTAAACCGAGAATCCCGGTTGGCATGGTATTGGCTGCATATTCACATTCAAGCGTCACGCCTTGTTGAATAATATCGCGCACCTGTTGTTGAAATGTAGCGCTCCAGACATCGGGATTCTCAATTTTAATTTGATTGATAACATCGATGCCGAAATTGATGTGCATTGATTCATCGCGCAGAATGTATTGCAATTGCTCTGCCGTACCGACCATTTTATTACGGCGTCCCATCGCCAAGATTTGCGTAAAGCCGGTATAAAAG
>CAYWDC010000137.1:0-2317 GCA_964456955.1 uncultured Gammaproteobacteria bacterium
CCTATAAATAAGTTAATATTATTATGTTAAGTTATTGATTTTAAAACATATAAATTGCTTTGAGTAGAATGAAAGAAAATTATGCATAATTAAATATTTACTAGTATAATCAAAACCTTAGCATTTATCCCACAGAGTTATCCACAGAAATTAGAGCGAGTAAAGAATCGAATGTATATTATTTTTGGCAATTATGGTAATGAAACCATCGCCTTAATTCAGTGGGCAAGCAGACATAAACTAGACAATGTATATGTCGTTTCTGTTGATACGGGTTGGGCAGCCCAGCAATGGGAACAACGTGTGAGCCAGAGCGAACAATTAGCGAAGCAGCACGGTTTTATCGTCGAGCGATTAAAGTCCAAATCGAATTTTGCGCAGTTAATTGAACATCAGCAGGATTTTCCGAGTACCAAACACCAATGGTGCGCTGGTTTTCTTAAAGGTTTGGTATTTTTTGATTGGCTTGATATCTTAGATCCTGCTGGGAAGGCATGGATTTTATTACCGAAACGTCGTGCAATATCACCTATTTTAGCAAATTTGCCAGAGTTTATTGAAGAAAGTGAACACTATGGCGAACGTAAGGTTTGGCATCCACTATACGATTGCTCCGATGAAGCGATGGCGAAATTAATCTTTTGCTCGGGGGTGTCCTACTTACCCCATCGTAGTTTAGAATGTGATCCTTGCGTCAATAACACCCGGGCTGATTTCATGCGCTTGCAGTCAAACGATATAAAAAAGACAGTATGCTTAGAAAAAACCTTGCAAAAACCCATGTTTGCGCCGCTAAGCTATGGTGGGGAACCCGGCATTGAGCAGGTAATCACTTGGGTGAAAAGACAAAAAAAATCTGCTCACGTGGTATCGCTTGCCGTCGCTGACATGGGTTGCGGGACACCATTTGTCTGTGGCTTGTAGTAGAATTGTGGAGTAATAAGAAATGACCTTTGTTGTTACCGATAAGTGTATCAAATGTAAATACACTGATTGTGTTGAAGTTTGTCCAGTCGATTGTTTTCATGAAGGACCGAATATGCTGGTCATCGATCCGCAGGCGTGCATCGATTGCGCCTTATGTGAGCCGGAATGCCCCATTGCTGCGATCGTCTCAGAAGATGACTTGAGTGAATCACAGCAAGCGTTGCTAACCCTCAACGCAGAATTAGCGCAACAATGGTCGGAGCTCACCGAAGCGAAGGAACCATTACCCGACGCCGAGGAGTGGAGAGACGTGCCGGATAAGCTAAAATATCTAGAGCGTTAGATTTATTAAACCTTATTATCCACGTAAAAATCATGATTAAAATATTGTTCACATGGGATAATGGCAATCGTTTCGCTAGCAAATACAGGTGTTGCTAGATAAAAATTTATGCGGTTGGATTTTTTTCTTCTGTGCGTAAAGTGAGCACCTCGTAGCCATTTTCTGTGACTAAGATGGTGTGCTCCCACTGCGCCGAGAGTTGCCGGTCACAGGTTACAACTGTCCATCGATCAGGCAATAGTTTAACGTGTCTTTTACCAGCATTGATCATCGGTTCTATGGTAAACGACATCCCGGGCTCGAGTATTAATCCGGCCTTGGGGCTACCATAATGTAGCACTTGAATTTCTGGCTCATGGAACACAGAGCCAATCCCATGACCACAGTACTCACGCACCACAGAATAATGATTTTTCTCAGCATGCTGCTGAATTGCTGCGCCGATGTCACCTAGTGTAGCACCTGGCTTAACCAGGCCAATCGCAATCCACAGACATTCATGTACGATGCTCACCAAGCGTTTTGCTTTTATTGAAGCGTTACCAACGATAAACATTTTGCTAGTATCACCATGATAACCATCCTTTTTAACCGTTACGTCAATGTTAATAATATCGCCATTTTTAAGCTTTTTGCTATCGGGAATGCCATGGCAAACTACATGATTTATGGAAGTACAAATAGACTTCGGAAAACCTTGGTAATTCAGTGGTGCTGGGATTGCTTGTTGATTATTGACAATGTAATCATGGCAAATACGGTCTAATTCCGCGGTAGTAATACCTGCTTCTACATAGGGTTCGATCATCTCGAACACGATCGCGCGCGGTTCAAGTGCGGCAACCAGACGAGTCTGGACCGCGTGATGTAATGCGTTGTCGTGGTGTTCGCCGATCAAAACGACATCCGCGCCCCGAAAGTGATCGGGAAAGGCATCGTCGGGCGGGTCAAGCTCGGCCCCGTGGGCGGGCAAGCAAAGCGCCCAGAGCAGTATTCCTATGCGAAGAATTCGTGCACGTCCTTCGACTGACCCTCAAGCATCTTGCG
>CAYWDC010000138.1:0-2313 GCA_964456955.1 uncultured Gammaproteobacteria bacterium
GTGGGCGTCCCGTTAAAGCACAACGACTACGGACCCGAACAGGGCTTGCATTACGCGGCAAACGCTGTAATTGTAGCTGCGATAGCCAACGATCTTCATCACTCACATTAACGTTTAAAATAACGGCCTTTAATTCAGCACGTTTTCTTGCAAATTTTTTTACTAAGCGTTCGCGTTTTTTTTCACGTTCGATGATTGCCTTTCTTGTCATAAATTACCCACCCTATTTTTTAAATGGAAAATTAAACGCGGCCAACAACGCCTGTGCTTGCTCACTATTTTCCGCACTCGTATTAATCGTAATATCCAAACCGCGAATCTTTTCAACTTTATCATAGTCGATTTCTGGAAATACGATTTGCTCTTGAATACCAAGACTATAGTTACCTTGCAGATCAAACGATTTTGTACTCAAACCGCGAAAATCTCGCACGCGTGGCAAAGCGATATTGATCAAACGATCCAGAAATTCATACATACGATTACCACGCAAGGTAACCTTGCAACCGATAGGCCAACCTTCACGAATCTTAAAACCAGCGATTGATTTACGCACTTTAGTTATCACAGGTTTTTGTCCAGCGATCAATTGCATATCGGCAACAGCGGTTTCAATGGCTTTTTTGTCATTCACTGCTTCACCAACACCCATATTTAAGGTGAATTTTTCAAGCCTTGGCACTTGCATAACACTGCGATAAGAAAAGCGTTCCACCAACTGTGGAATGATTTCTTTTTTGTATTGGTGTTTTAATCTTGCCATTTGCTCTATCTATATTCTATTTTTCCAGCACAACTAAATACTGTTTATAGATTATGTCTCTATTTGTTCATTGTTGGATTTAAAAATTCGCACCTTACGACCATCTTGCAAAATCTTAAAGCCAACACGATCAGCCTTCTTACTAGCCGTGTTATAAATGGCCACATTCGATATTTGTAGTGGCGCCTCTATTTCTTTGATGCCGCCGGTTTCTTGTACATTCGGATTAGGGCGAACATGTTTTTTCACCATATTAATGCCTTCAACATATACGCGCCTTGCTTTTGGCAATACCCGCGTAACCGTCCCGCGCCGACCTTTAGCTTTGCCAGTGATGACGATAACCTCATCACCCTTTTTTAACTTGTTTGCCATTCTTCTATTTATAATACTTCTGGGGCAAGCGATACAATCTTCATAAACTTCTCGCTACGCAATTCACGGGTTACTGGACCGAAGATCCGCGTACCTACTGGCTGTAACTGTGCGTTTAACAATACTACCGCATTGTTATCAAACTTAATTTTTGAACCATCATTGCGACGCACACCACTAGCAGTTCTTACTACCACTGCGTGCATTACGTCACCTTTTCTGACTTTGCTGCGCGGGATAGCTTCTTTCACACTAACCTTTATTACATCACCAATGCCCGCATAGCGACGATGCGAACCACCCAATACCTTGATACATTGCGCCTTGCGAGCACCACTGTTGTCAGCAACATCTAACTTGCTTTGCACTTGAATCATTATTATTACTCCACAAGGCTAAAAATCTTTCATTTTTCAAGTCAATACAATCGACGATAAATAAAATTAACGTTAAG
The DNA here is from genome assembly GCA_964456955.1 of uncultured Gammaproteobacteria bacterium. Lineage (GTDB taxonomy): Bacteria > Pseudomonadota > Gammaproteobacteria > JABDGN01 > JABDGN01 > CAYWDC01. The sequence goes on from CAYWDC010000138.1 coordinate 1,593, forward strand.
TATACCAGCTACCATTAAAAACGAAAGGACAACGATGGATCTTTTTTCTATTTTCAATCAATTATCGTTAAGCTGTTAATTAGCGTGCTTTTTCAAAAATCGCCACTAACCTCCAAGACTTATACTTAGCAATTGGGCAAGTTTCCTGAATACGCACCTTATCGCCTACCTGACAAGCATTTTGTTCATCATGAGCCTTAATCTTGGTCGAGCGCTTTAAGTATTTCTTATATAATCGATCTTGCACCTTACGTTCAACCAACACCGTAACTGTCTTATCCATCTTATTGCTAATTACCATGCCCGTTTCGCTGCGAATTATCTTTTCTTTTTTAGTCTCACTCATGCTGCTTTTCCATCATGTTGCCCATCTTTCTTGGCATGCTCATTTAGAATCGTTTTGATACGAGCAATGTCCTTATTCACCATTTTTAATCGATGTGGCTGCGTTAATTGACCACTACCGCGTTGCATACGCAGATTAAAACGCTCTCGCATTAACTCTATTAATTCTTGTTGTAGAGCTTGATCGTCTTTTTCTCGCAATTCGTTAGCTTTCATCCTACATCACCGTTCGTGTTGCAAATTTAGTTTTCACTGGCAACTTCGCCGCAGCTAAGGTGAATGCTTCACGTGCAAGCTGTTCCGATACTCCCTGCATTTCAAACAACATGCTACCCGGCTGCACTAATGCTACCCAATATTCAACATTACCCTTACC
>CAYWDC010000139.1:0-2287 GCA_964456955.1 uncultured Gammaproteobacteria bacterium
GGCATCAAGCATGCATACCAAGGCAATGAGCTTAATTTATGAAGACCATAATAATTAATTGGTTAAAACGCTATTTCTGTGACCCGGAAGCGGCATTGCTATTTGTCTTTATTGTCATCGGTATGATTACAATTTCAACACTCAGTCATATGCTAGCACCGTTATTTACTAGTATTGTCATTGCCTATCTCTTAGAATGGTGTGTTAGTCGTTTGCAAAAATTGAAAATACCGCATGTAATTGCAGTACTTATAACTTTTGTAATATTCATTGCGGTTGTGATGCTGATCTTAGTCGGAGTATTACCCTTATTATCACGGCAATTAACTAACTTTATTACTGAAATGCCTGATGTTGTTGCTAATTTGCAAGTGCTATTTGAGAAATTACGAGAACATTTTCCGTTAATTACCGATGCGCAGATTCAACATATGCTTCTCGATTTCAAGTTAAAAATAGGACATTATGGGCAAGTGATTTTAGCTACTTCCATCACGTTCATTCCGAATATTGCTGCCTTAGTAGTTTATTTGGTCATGGTACCAATATTAGTGTATTTCTTTCTTATGGATAAGATACCTATTTTGCACTGGCTTGAACAGCGTTTCATACCCAAAAAGCGACGCGTACTTAATAACGTTTGGCAAGAAGTGCATGTGCAGATCGGTAATTATATTCGTGGCAAAGTCTTCGAAGCAATCATTGTTATGCTAGTTACCTATATTATGTTCCTGTCATTCGGTTTACAATATTCATTATTACTTGCGTCACTGGTCGGGTTTTCCGTATTTATTCCTTATATCGGTATAATCGTAGTGACGATTCCGATAATTATCGTCGCGTTGTTACAATGGGGTTGGTCGTCGCATTTTTTGTATTTGATAATTGCCTATGCGATCGTAGTTGCGCTTGAAGCGAATGTATTAGTGCCATTATTGTTTGCCGAAGCAGTTGCATTGCATCCTGTTGCGATCATCATTGCGATATTGATCTTTGGTGGTATCTGGGGATTTTGGGGTATTTTCTTTGCTATTCCATTAGCAACGTTGGTCAAAGCAATTATCTACAATTGGCCTGTTACCGATGTTGCACTACGAAGTACAAATGATTATAAATGACACATTAACAAAGATATAGTCATGGCATAATAAAATGTGTTCTTACGATTAAGAAAGCAAAAATGATGAGTGCAATTCCCATAATATAATTAATCGGCTGTTGTATTTTAAGCAATCTCGATAATATCATTTTATGAGTAATACCATATGCGATAAATGAGAACCATAAGAAATGCAGTAACGCAATCTCAAGTCCATAGCCTATCTGCGCGATAAGCGGTAATCCTTTGCTAACAACAAAGCTGTAAATAGAAATAAAAAATAAAGTGGTACTTGGATTCAAACCATTACATAACATCCCTTGGCGTATTACCAGCAGTAAAGAAGATTTGTTGTTACTTTCCTTTGCCTGGTCATTTGAATAGGTGAATTTTTTCTTTAGCAATAATGATATGCCCAAATAGATTAAATAAGCAGCACCTAGACATTTTACATATTTTATTACATGATTCAGATGACTCGCGACGAGTGAAAAACCAACGATACAGTAGGTTGTATGAAATAAATTACTTATGGCGATACCCAAGGCAGTCTGAATACCATGGTACCTTGAATAGTTAAGTGAATTATTCGATACGACAATAAAGTCTGGTCCTGGTGAGATAACCCACAATATGGCCAACATAGTTATAGTTAAAAAAAACATTATTATGACTAAGCCTATTTTTTACGTAAGGCAATTACTAACATATCGCAATAAGCCGTTTTTTCAGAAGAGACCGGTTTAATTAAAGATACCTTATGCATCATTTTTGTATCATCTAAGAAAATGCTTTCAGAAAAATTTTTTAGCTCAAGGCGTTTAATGCGTTTTCTATCAGTACTATACAAATGTGTTATTCCACCAGAAATATTATGACGACGAACTATCGTAATAAACACATAATCTCTGCCATCACAGTGTATACCTTCTGGTGTTGGCTTACCATAATGTTCTTTTGATGCCATGGTCCGAAATTGATGTACTTCTACATGCCAACTCATCTTTGTATTGATTAATCGACAAAAAGTAAGAGTAAAAAGCAAAATGCGTTGAAAAATAGTATTATTAGTGACCGATTTCTCAATTTCTTGAAAATATCTAGGTATTCCACCATTTAATGCATTATAATTAATTGCTTGATAATGTGATTGTAATGTTTATTGCATAATTTGGGTATTCATATTAT
>CAYWDC010000140.1:0-2271 GCA_964456955.1 uncultured Gammaproteobacteria bacterium
GTGTAAATGGCAAAGAATAAACCGCTTTATAAAAGGATTTTATTAAAACTCAGTGGCGAAGCGCTGCAGGGTGATGGCAAGTCCGGCGGCATTGACCCCGATGTTTTAGATCGCTTTGCCAAGGAAATTTCGGCAGTTGTCGCATTGGGTGTGCAGATAGGCATAGTTATTGGTGGCGGTAATCTGTTCCGTGGTGCTACCTTGTCACAAGCTGGTTTAGGTAGAGTCACTGGTGATCACATGGGCATGTTGGCAACGATTATGAATGCATTGGCGATGCGCGATGCGTTGAATAGAGCAAACGTAGCTAATAGGATGATGTCGGCAATTTCTATGAGCGGTGTAGTGGATCAGTTTGATCGTCGTAAGGGAATTGATTATCTTGAAAATGGCAAGGTAGTGTTGTTTTCTGCGGGTGCTGGTATTCCCTTAGTCACTACCGATTATGCTGCAAGTTTGCGCGCCATTGAGATCGAAGCGGATGTTTTATTAAAAGCAACGTATGTTGATGGTGTCTATAGTGCTGATCCGAGCAAAGATCCACAGGCTAAATTATATCAACATATTAGTTATGACGAAGCGCTAGAAAAAGAGCTGGCTATCATGGACTTAGCCGCTTTTTATCAAAGTCGAGAGCAACATCTGCCTTTGCGTGTGTTTAATATTATGGTTCCCGGTATTCTAACCCGAGTTGTTACTGATGTAAGCATTGGCACAAGAGTAGATTGACACAGCATGATTGATGACATTATCCAAGTTGCAGAGCAGCGGATGCAAAAAACCATTCGAGCACTAAAAGAAAATTTAGCCAAAATGCGCACGGATCGTGCTAATCCGCGTTTGCTTGAACATATTACAGTATCTTACTATGACGTTCCTACACCACTGCATCAAGTTGCCAGTATCAGCGTTGCCGATGCACGTACATTAACTGTTACACCATGGGAAGAATTCATGCTGCAGCCGATTGAAAAAGTGATTATGACAGCTAATTTAGGTTTAAATCCGGTGTCACAAGGAAAAACTATCCATATTCCTTTGCCGCCGCTAACCGAAGAACGGCGGCGAGAGTTGGTACGTTTACTGCGTGGTGAAGTGGAAAAAGCACGAGTAGCTATTCGTAATATTCGTCGTGATGCCAATAATGATTTTAAGGACTTAATTAAAGAAAAAGAAATAAGTAAAGATGATGAGCGTCGTGCGCAAGACGGGGTGCAAAAATTAACGCATCAGTACATTGCCAATGCCGATGACATCTTGCAGATAAAAGAACAAGAGTTGATGCAAGTCTGATAACAGGATGGTTATTTGATGGCAGATAACAGTAAGCAGACGAATCCGTTTCCACGACACGTTGCCTTTATCATGGATGGTAATGGACGCTGGGCGAAACAACGTTCGTTACCCCGTATTGAAGGCCATAAGGCAGGAGTTAAGGTGGCGCTACAATTAGTTGAAGAATGTGTTCGTTTGCCTATGGAAGTATTGACATTATTTGCTTTTAGTAGCGAAAATTGGCAACGTCCGCAAAATGAAGTTAATGCATTGATGGATCTATTCCTGATTAATCTGCAAAAAGAACTACCCACTTTCCAAGAACATAATATTCGCATGCGGTTCATAGGTGATACGCAACAATTTACCACTAAATTACAGCAACAAATTCGTCATGCACAACAACAAACTATCAATAATACTGGGCTAACCTTAGTGGTTGCAGCGAATTACGGTGGGCGTTGGGATATCATTCAAGCAGCCCGTCAACTGGCTGCCGATGTTGTACGAGGTAAATTATCTGTAGAAGATATTAATGAGGGGAATTTTAAGGCAGTGCTGTGTTTAGCCGATTTGCCAGCACCTGATTTATTTATTCGTACTAGCGGTGAGCAGCGCATCAGCAATTTTTTATTATGGCATTTAGCTTATACGGAATTCTATTTTACTGAGACGTTGTTTCCTGATTTTGATATGGTGCATTTACAACAGGCACTGCAATTTTTTCGGCAAAGGTTAAGGCGTTTTGGCAGAACCAGTGAACAAATAACTAGTAGTCCACATGAATAGTACCACTTTGATGCAACGTGCTATTACCATCTCCATCATGATACCTATGAGTATTTGGTTGATTTTAGGCATGTCGGTTTCTGTTTTTGCACTAGTTAGCACGGTATTCTGTTTAGGTGCTGCTTGGGAATGGGCAGCATTAATCGGAGTGAAAAAGACGGTTAGTCGCTTTATTTATCTCGTGTTAATGTTAGCGGCTTTATTGGT
>CAYWDC010000141.1:0-2263 GCA_964456955.1 uncultured Gammaproteobacteria bacterium
AATGATTTCTTTGTGTGCTTCCTGATCGCTGCGCTTACGGTCTTTATTGATGCGTTGTAGTGTTTTTTCAATCAAATCTATGTCAGCGAGCATTAATTCGTTGTCAATGACTTCGATGTCGTCAAGTGGATTAACTTTGTTAGCAACATGGGTGATGTCATCGTTGTCGAAACAACGTACCACGTGGGCGATGGCATCGGTTTCGCGAATGTGAGCTAGAAACTGATTGCCAAGTCCCTCACCGCTAGCAGCGCCAGCAACCAAACCAGCGATGTCGACAAACTCCATGGTTGTTGGTATAACGCGTTGTGGATTAACTATAGTAGCCAGTTTATCCAAACGCGGATCAGGAACGGCAACGATACCCATATTCGGCTCAATGGTACAAAATGGGTAGTTTGCCGCATCGATGTTGGATTTGGTCAACGCGTTAAACAAGGTTGATTTGCCCACGTTAGGTAAGCCAACAATACCGCACTTGAATCCCATTATCTGTCATCCAAAAAAGTGTTGGTAACTTTGGTTTTCTGAGCCGTATGTAACGTTTGCATTGCTTGTTCGATTCTTCCAGTGATAATATCTGGCATGATAGATAAGGTTTGATGAATAATATTGTCAATTGCGCAACGTTCACTTACGCTGGGTCGTTTTAGCACATAACTGCTGATGTCGGTACTATGTTGTGGTCTGCTGATGCCGATACGCAAACGATAAAAATTTTTTGTGCCAAGTTGCTTAATAATATCGCGTAAGCCATTATGTCCTGCCTGTCCACGGCCAAACTGTAAACGTGCTTGACCTGTCGGAATATCTAGTTCATCGTGTATTACCAGCGTACTTTCCATGGGAATTTTGTAAAATTTTGCTAATGCAGCAACCGCTTGACCACTGTTATTCATAAAAGTTGTCGGTAGCAGTAAATGGCATTTGTGTTCAGTAAAATTAATGCTGCCCACCAACCCAAAAAATTTATTTTCTACACGCAACGTTTGCGCATGTTGAGCCGCTAATTGATTAACTAGCCATGCACCGGCATTATGTCGAGTATTCTCATATTCAACGCCCGGATTGCCTAAACCCACGATCAGTACAATGGAATTGTTAGGTGGCACAGTTGGTTTAGCTACTGTCTTTTTCTGCTGAAGGTACCTGATCTGCATCTGCTACGGCAGAGGTTAACTCTGACTCTGCGACTACCTTAGGCATTATGACACTGACCACCGCATGATCATGTGCATCGTCTTCGATAACTGTTGCTAAATCAACACCCTTGGGTAATTTAATGTCGCTGATGTGAATGGCTTGATCTATTCGCAGCTTGCTGACATCAACTTCGATATATTCCGGTAAATCAGCAGGCAAACAGCTTACTTCCAAATCACTCAGTTGTTTGTTGATCATACCACCCTCTTGCTTGACACCAATGGCAACGTCTTCACCAATCAGGTGCAGTGGTACACGTAGGGTTAATTTTTCGCTAGTACTAACACGCAGGAAATCCATATGCAGAATACGTGTTTTGCTTGGATGACGCTGCATTGCCTTCAGAATGGCTTTTTCCTTTTTACCGTTAATATTGATGGTTAAGATGCTCGAAAAGAACGCTTCGTTTTGTAGTGCTTGTAAAACGTCTTTGTGTGATACCGTTAACGTTGCTGCTTTTTTATCCGCACCGTAAATAATGGCAGGAACGCTATTTTGCTCACGACGTAAGCGGCGGCTCGCACCTTTGCCGACATTCGCCCGATGTTCGGCTGCTAAAATAAACTGTTCGGACACGATTTTTCTCCGTAACTTAGATTTAATTTGTTATGCAAATTCTAATTTTAGAACAAATCCCAGATTATACGACAATTTAGGAGAAATAGCATGTACTTCAGGTGTTTTTTTAAAGATTGTTTATTGATGATTACCAAAGGTAAGATTTGTTGGCCTTTGCTACAGTCTTATTCCTATTGGCTCATTTTGCCTTGATAACACATCTACCTCTTTTTGATGGCATACATGATCCTTACTTAAATCGCTATCAATTTTTACATTGCTAAACGCAAAATCACCTTTTTCTTCTCGTTTTTAGAGCATTCAATACATCGGTAACATGACGTGGTTAGTCGATTAGTCAGTAATGCATATGCTGTGCACTTAGTCATTATATGTCATTAAAGAATTTATAGGCTATTATCATGTAGTGTTCCTGCTTAAATTAATTCCGCCTATAGTATAACTTCAAAATTCCTAAAGAGTTTGACAGATACTTAAAATA
>CAYWDC010000142.1:0-2258 GCA_964456955.1 uncultured Gammaproteobacteria bacterium
GTATTACGATAATGCTGAGAGCTATGAATAGATTACTTTGTCCGCCAAGTTGGCGAGCAGTCAATACAAAGGCAATACAAAGAGAGCTTAGAAATAGGGCGTTTAGAAAGTGCGCTGAGTTTTCTAAGTTGAGGCCGCTGATTTTGGACGTTAATTGAATAAGGTAAGGGTATAGCTGCCCTTGATATAGCTCTGAAGCAAGTTGCCAATTACCATTTTGTATCGCTTGTGCGGCAGTTATATAAAGAATGCCATCAAAATTAATAACCGGTTTTACGTAAACAGTCCATGCTGTCAGAGCAAGGTTGGCAGCAAGTAAGAGCAAGGCGTAATGAATAAACTTCCACTGAGAGTTGGGCGACATTTGCATGGAATGAAAATATTGAGAAAGGCTTCTCGCCGAGCTAATTTATATTGCGCTAGCGAATTAGTTTAATTATTTCGCAATATTATACTGCTGCAATAAAAAGTACAGAAGGATTGAGGCTAATCCTTTTATATTTCATTGTTTTTTAACAATGTGAATGAGCCGTCATACTCATCTGGGTTGAGTACAATTGAGGTAACCCGTTGCGCAATTCTGTCGACATCGATAAATTGGCTCGGTACTATTTTAGAGGCAGGTGACATGGCTAAATCAAGTGGGATTACCTTGCCATTTTTCAAATGCCGTTTCCCATAAATGGCGCCAGGTTGCATGACAACCGCGCCATGCTGTTGTGAGTGCGCAGCGAAGTCTTTGGCGCTTTCTAAGGCCATATTTTTGCCTTTGGCATAAGCAAAGCGATCGGTGTTCAAGAAAAAAGGAATATGAGCACCCATTAAGATAATTCTGGTAACTCCTGCTTCTTTAGAAGCCTCAATGGCTTTTGCTGGCGCGATACCGTTATTGAAAAACTGTTTCTCAAAGGCTTGTTTTGAAAAAGTAGGAATCGGCGCAGAGCCAACTAATACGATGACAGTATGGGCTTCGGCAAGTAATTCCAAATCAGGATCGCTGGCATCGCCTTTGCACCAACGGACTGACTTGCTCCAGTCGCTATCGTTTAGGTGTATTGGTTTATGGCCTGTGCGACTTAAGCAAACAACGCATAAATCATGGGCTGATAAATGCTCAGCGATGTGGGTTCCGACAAAGCCATTGCCACCATAGATCACAATTTTAGGTTTTTGGTTTTGCAAGTTTAGCTCAATTATTTAATTCATTTGTTAGTACTATATCTTAATCTCGGTAAACGAAATGTAGTTTGCTGGGCAATATTAATACTCAATTAAGTTTTAGAAGTTGTATCTTGAGTAATCAGTACCAATGGGTGACTTGGTTTATGAGCGTCAATAAATTTTTAAAGAAACTTAAATCTTATCAGCAAGCGAATGTGTTTAACCCCTACGTGGATAAATGCGATATTTACGATCGATTTAATGCTCCGCAGATAAGATCACAGAATTTAAGAAAAGTTCTTAAAATGGCAACAACACTGGATCTTGATTCGCTCTGGGTTGGTAGAGACTTAGGCTATCGTGGTGGAAGAAGAACGGGGTTAGCGTTAATCGACGAAAATCACATGCTTGAAGCTTCGAAGAGGTGGGGCGTATTGTTACAACAAGCGACCAAAGGCGAAATGGTTCCCGAAAGGACTGCTAAAAACATATGGCAAGTCTTGGATCAGCTCGAAGGAAATGTTTTTATGTGGAATGTGTTTCCGTTTCACCCTTATGAAAATCTAAAGCCATTCAGTAACCGCTCTCACACAGCGTCGGAGAGAGATGCGGGTTTAATTCTATTACAGGAGCTAATAAATCTGTTAGCCCCTAAAGATATTGTTGCGATCGGTAATGACGCCTTTTCAGCGCTGTCTAAGTTAAATATTCGACAAACTATCCACAAGGTTCGACACCCAAGCTATGGGGGAGAGATGGATTTCTATCGACAGATGCGCGAGATTTATGGTTTCGCAGGATAGTAATTTTGGATTACAAAACAACAAAACAAAAGTAATAATTTGGCTTTAATATTTTGCTGGATATCTCCCTGTCTTAGAATCGACACAAAGGAATTAAATTAGATTTTTTGCAAAGGTTAAGTAATGGATTTGCAGAAATATTTATTAAAATAGAAATAAAGTTTCATTTTTTATTGCTTGTTTTAATGTTTGAAAAGGATTTTTTTGAATTTGGTTTCTAGTGCCTTTTTAAGTTATTACGAAAGTAAGACATTATTGAAAAATATAGTTTTTTTCATACCTAATAATCAATTG
>CAYWDC010000143.1:0-2243 GCA_964456955.1 uncultured Gammaproteobacteria bacterium
ATTAGAAATTGCAAAGGTGTTGATTGAGTCTGGCATTAAAATTATCGAAGTGCCTTTAAACTCGCCTCAAGCTTTCGAGAGTATTGCAAAGCTCAGCGCTAATCTAGACGACATTGCCGTGGTCGGTTGCGGCACGCTGATCTATGAAAGTGATGTTGAAAAACTTAAAGACGCTGGCGCGCAAATTGCCGTCACACCCAATAGTAATCCAACCATTATTGAGAAGTGTATCGAAAATAATATTACGCCAATCCCAGGCTGGGCCACACCGACAGAGGCGATTGCCGCTTATCAATCTGGCGCTCGCTATTTAAAACTATTTCCAGCATCAAGCTTTGGCAACAGCCATATCAAATCGGTTAAAGCGATTCTGCCCAAAGATGCACACGTTATTGCGGTTGGCGGAGTCGACACAACTAACACCGATCGGTGGTTAAACGCCGGTGCGAATGCATTAGGCATTGGCAGTGATTTATATAAAGCCGGTGATAGCCCTGAGCAAGTAAAAGAAAAAGCTCGATTAATTATGAGCGCTCTCAACTAAGGCGAGGTGTGATCAACAATGACAAACCATTCTTTAGAACTCGAATTAATCAACATACTGCCGGTACAGAACCAACTTGGTGAAGGCATTATTTGGGATCATTCACGCCAATGCTTCTGGTGGACGGACATATTAGAGAACACGCTTTATCAATACTCACCAACTCAAGACCAATTAAACCAGTGGCAAACACCAGAGCGATTGTGCTGCTTCACTCCTGTTGCTAACTCTGACTATCTTATCGCCGCCTTTGAAAGTGGTTTTGCTTATTATGAGCCATGCACCAACCAGCTTCAGTGGATAAAGAAAATAGAGAGCGACCTTGCATACACGCGACTCAATGACGGCAAAGTCGATCGCCAAGGGCGTTTCTGGGCTGGCTCTATGGTGGAAGATGGATCTGGCCGTGCCCAAGGCCGGCTTTACTGCGTGCAACAAGACTTATCAGTAAGCACCAATATGATAAGCGAATTAAATATTTCGAACAGCCTTTGTTGGAGCCCCGATTCAAAAACGCTTTATCACTGCGACACCCCAACCAGAAGTATTCAACAATATGATTTTGATCCAATCAGCGGAGATATTTCTAATCGCCACACGTTGATTAATACCGAAGAAGGTTGCTTTCCTGATGGTTCGGCCGTCGATGCTGCTGGCTATTTATGGAATGCTCAATGGGGAGCTAGCAAAGTGGTTCGTTATGACGCCAATGGCATTGTTGACGGCGAATTACAGTTACCCGTTAGCCAAGCAACCTGTGTTGCATTTGGCGGTGCTAATTTAAATCTAATTGCCGTCACATCCGCGAGATCAGAATTAAGTGATCAAGCATTAAAGCAACAACGTAATGCTGGCGATGTGTTTATTTTTAAAAGCAAGATTAAAGGATTAATGGATACGGCATTTCAGCCGACTGAAGGCAATATGCCTCCCCAAAGATGAACTGACATAATGAGATCATTAAACACATTATCAATTCGTTTGAACCAAAGCTGGAACAAGAATTAATCTTAGCCCCCTGTGTTTTCCTTTTGACTGACTTTACTTTTACATTTGTCAGGATTATGCTCATATTGGACATATGACCACAAATATATTTTGTGGTGGTCATCACTTAGTTATCGCGGGGGGTTAAACAGTGAAAATCCAATTCAAAGGGGTGTTAACAAGATCTTTACTAATGACAGGTCTTCAAATTTTATTAGCTGGTTGTTTACTTATTACAAGTAATGCAATGGCCTGTAAAGATCCACAAAATAGAGTTGCGTATCAAGTTGAAAATAGAATACAGGATCGCAACTACAAGGTGAGCCCATATTACAGTTCTAGTACTTCAGAGAACCCTTACCCCGGAAAAGACCCAAACGGCATTACCTACAAACCATATAAAAACGTTTCTCACACCTTTGGGAGTACCCCTTTTTATGAATTTAATGCTGGATACGGTTTAAGTACTAAAATCGGCGTTACCTTCACCGCCTGCAACCAAGGCGATATTGACGCAGCTAAAGCGGTATGGGCTTTTCAAGATGATCAATATGGCACAAACGCTCCGACTATCTGTACGATCTCATTCCTAGGCAAAAATACCAATCCAGGTTTAGGCAGCGATAATGATGCCTCCGTGCAAGTCACAATACACAACACCAATACCAAGGCTTACTATCAACAAGGTGGAAAAGATAGATATTATATTTGT
>CAYWDC010000144.1:0-2228 GCA_964456955.1 uncultured Gammaproteobacteria bacterium
TCAATATCTTACGCGCCTTCTTAACAGATAAACTCAGACCTTTTCAACCTTCGCTACCCGCTCAACCGCAGGTCGTGTTGTGAGAGGGCAGTATATTAAGAACACACTGTGCCACTTCATTTATATTTATTCTTTTACCTGCCCTGCCAGTAAAAACGACCCCGGTGAATCTCTAAACACTTCATAAGCACCGATTTACCACTACAACTATTGCCAATAATTATAATTCTGTTTAAATCAGTGAAGTGCATAGTGACGAATAAAAAGTATGCCATACCCCCAACAGGAAAAGCTAACATGCAGGTCAGAGATACTTTAGAATATATTGCTTTATGCTGCACACAGCGGTATCAATAAATCTGCAACGATTAAAACGGCATACTCCCAGTGCCCAACAACAGCAGAAGTGATTTTAAAATGCCCTGATAAATCCCATCATTAACCTTAAACGTATGTCTTGATAAGAGTCAAGAAATCGAACTTTACCCTTGTCTTACCCTAATTGCATAGTTAGATTTTATCATGTCTATCTGCTAAAATCTTGCAAAAAAGAGAGTAGCTTTGCACAACGTAAATCACATTCGTAACTTTTCTATCATTGCCCACATTGATCACGGTAAATCCACTGTAGCCGATCGCTTAATTCAATACTGTGGTGGATTAAGTGATCGGGAAATGGCAATGCAAGTACTGGATTCAATGGACATTGAGCGCGAACGTGGCATCACCATCAAAGCACAAAGTGTCACCCTTAACTATCGAGGTAAAGATGGTCAGGATTATCAATTGAACTTTATCGATACGCCTGGACATGTAGATTTCTCCTATGAGGTTTCTCGTTCGCTAGCCGCTTGTGAAGGTGCATTACTATTAGTCGATGTGGCCCAAGGTGTCGAAGCACAGACAGTTGCTGTTTGCTACACCGCGGTGGAACAGCAATTAGTCGTACTACCAGTATTAAACAAGATTGATTTAGTACAAGCCGATCCTGAGCGCATCAGTCAGGAAATCGAAGATATCATCGGCATCGATGCCGGCAATGCAGTGTTAGTAAGTGGGAAAACCGGTACCGGTATCGATACCCTATTAGAACACATTATCACCAAAATTCCCGCTCCCCAGGGTAATCACACATCCGCGTTGCAAGCCTTAATTATCGACTCGTGGTTCGACAGTTATCTGGGGGTGGTATCTCTTGTTCGTGTTAAAGACGGCATGTTGCGCAAAGGAGACAAAATGCAAGTGATGTCGACAGGCAAAACTTATCAAGTCGACAATATGGGTATATTTACACCGAAACGAACAGAAACTCACATGCTGCGAGCCGGGGAAGTAGGTTATGTCGTTGCTGGTATTAAAGATATTCATGGTGCGCCGGTTGGTGACACCCTCACATTAGCAAAACAGCCCGCGGCTACTGCCCTACCCGGTTTACGAAAGGCACAACCACAAGTTTATGCTGGTCTGTTTCCTATCAATAGCGATGATTACCCAGCCTTTCGCGATGCTCTGGCAAAACTCAGCCTTAACGATGCATCGCTATTTTACGAACCCGAGTCATCATCTGCCCTGGGTTTTGGTTTTCGCTGTGGTTTTCTTGGCATGTTACACATGGAAATTATTCAAGAACGTTTAGAACGGGAGTATCACCTCGATTTGCTCACCACCGCACCCACCGTTATTTATGAAGTACAAACCACTAGTGGAGAAACACTAAAAATCGATAATCCTGCTGATTTACCGGAAGCAAATCATATCAACACAATCAGTGAACCGATAGTTGAAGCAAACATTTTAGTGCCAAAAAACTATTTAGGCAATGTCATCACCTTGTGCATTGAACGGCGCGGCGTGCAAAAAAACCTAATTTATGCTGGACAGCAAGTCTCAATAACCTATCAGTTGCCGATGAACGAAGTGGTACTTGATTTTTTCGATCGCTTAAAATCAATCAGCCGGGGCTATGCTTCGCTTGATTATCATTTTATCCTTTTTCAACCTGCAGACATGGTAAAATTAGACATACTCATTAATGGTAGCAAAGTTGATGCATTAGCATTAATCGTACATAAAACACAGGCCCAAAGCCAGGGCCGTAATCTCACCGAAAAAATGAAAGAATTGATCCCGCGGCAAATGTTCGATGTTGCTATTCAAGCAGCCATTGGCAAACACATTATTGCGCGACAAACTATTAAGGCTTTACGCAAAAACGTCACGGCTAAATG
>CAYWDC010000145.1:0-2207 GCA_964456955.1 uncultured Gammaproteobacteria bacterium
GTAGTGTGGTCTTTTCTACCATTAACCGCAACCCCAAAGCCTATCTATTCGCTATTTTAGGCGCCGAATACCTACTAAAAATGTTACCTCGTGGTATGCATGATTATGCCAAATTTATTCGCCCTTCTGAGTTGGCTCGTTGGGCAAGAATAGCAAATTTGTCGGTAATTGAGCTGCGAGGCTTGCAGTATCATCTGCTAAATAAGAGCTATTCGCTTAGCAAAGATGTCAGTGTTAACTACTTTATGCATTGTCAAAAGTTAACTGAAAACTAGTTCTTAAGCCAATAATTGACCACTCTAAGATAGAGGTTTTTTATTGCTCAACATCCTTCATTGTCAGCTTAACACGGCCTTGCGTGTCGACAGCTAAGACTTTTACAGTGACTTTATCACCTTCGCTGAGTTTATCGGTGACACTTTGCACACGTTCTGCAGAAATTTGTGAAATATGTACCAAACCATCTTGACCAGGAAGTAAATTAACAAACGCGCCGAAGTCCATGATTTTCATTACCTTACCAATATAAGTCTTACCTACTTCAATCTCGGCGGTAATCTCCTTAATGCGTTGTTCTACTGCACGTGCTGAAGCACTATCAACCGCAGCAATTTTGACTAAACCATCATCGCTAATATCAATGGTAACGCCAAATTCCTCGGTTAAACCACGGATCACTGTTCCTCCTTTACCAATAACATCGCGAATTTTTTCCGGGTTGATTTGTAGGGTGGTGATTGTCGGTGCATATTCTGAAATTGACGCACGTGGTGCATCTAGCACCGCATTCATTTTAGCGAGAATATGCAGACGTGCATCCTTAGCCTGCTGTAATGCCATTTCCATAATTTCACGGGTAATACCATTGATCTTAATATCCATTTGCAACGCTGTCAGACCCTCCGCAGTACCCGCCACTTTAAAATCCATGTCGCCCAGATGATCTTCATCACCTAATATATCGGTTAATATAGCAAAGTTATCACCTTCTTTTACTAGGCCCATAGCAATACCAGCAACAGGCGCTTTGATGGGCACGCCGGCATCCATCAATGCCAAGCTGGTACCACAAACACTTGCCATTGAACTAGAACCATTAGATTCGGTAATTTCAGAAACCACCCGCAATACATAAGGATAATTATCCATCGATGGCAAAACACCTAAAATAGCACGTTTAGCTAAACGTCCATGTCCAATTTCACGTCTTTTGGGACTACCCACCATGCCACACTCGCCAACGCTATAAGGAGGAAAGTTGTAGTGCAGCATGAAGCTATCCTTATTTTCACCGGCTAAACTATCTAGAATCTGCGCATCTCGCTCGGTACCCAAGGTTGCCACGACCAATGCCTGTGTCTCACCACGGGTAAAGAGCACCGAACCATGTGTCCGTGGCAATACACCCGTGCGGATATGAATGGGACGCACGGTTTTGCTATCACGCCCATCAATACGTGGCTCGCCTTCTAAAATACGCCGACGGACGATGTTTTTTTCTAACTCTTTTAACGCCGCATTAACTTCGCTTGCGGTAAATTCGCCTTCCTCTTCGGCACACAACGTTGACAACAATTGACTGTTAATGGCAGCAAGCGCTTCTCCACGTTTGGTCTTTTCCGCAATCCAATAAGCAGTTTCTAATTCGGTCTTTGCCATCGCAACAAGTCTTTCCGATAAAACAGGATTGTGTTCGGCTGTATGCCAGTGCCATTTTTCCTTAGCAGTTGCAGCAGCAAACTCATTAATCATAGTAATCACTGCTTGCATTTGCTCATGTCCATGCAACACCGCCCCTAACATGACTTCCTCAGGCAGTATTTTTGCTTCTGATTCAACCATCAAAACAGCATCCTTGGTACCGGCGACAACTAAATTAAGTGCCGAATCTTCAAGTTGCGCATAGGTCGGATTCAATAGATAGTGTCCATTGTGATAACCTATACGGGCAGCAGCTAACGGACCATTAAAGGGAATTCCGGAGATGGCTAATGCCGCGGAAGCAGCAATCATCGCCGGAATATCTGGATTAACGTCAGGATTAACCGAGAGCACGGTGATAATCAGCTGCACCTCGTTATTAAATCCTTTAGGAAACAATGGGCGTAATGGGCGATCTATCAGGCGCGCCGTTAATGTTTCGGTTTCTTATTGACGCCCCTCGCGCTTAAAAAAACCACCGGGGATCTTCCCGGCAGCATAGGCTT
>CAYWDC010000146.1:0-2172 GCA_964456955.1 uncultured Gammaproteobacteria bacterium
GGTTCATTTGTCTATGTGCCTAAAGGGGTGCGTTGTCCAATGGAGTTATCGACCTATTTTCGTATTAATGCGGCAAATACAGGGCAATTTGAGCGTACCTTAATCATTGCCGATGACGATGCCTATGTTAGTTATTTAGAAGGCTGTACTGCGCCGATGCGCGATGAAAATCAATTACATGCCGCGGTGGTCGAGCTGGTTGCATTAAATAATGCACAAATAAAGTATTCGACAGTACAGAATTGGTACCCGGGTGATGCTCAGGGTAAAGGTGGCATTTATAATTTTGTCACCAAACGTGGCGCCTGTCGCGGTGAGCGGGCAAAAATTTCTTGGACCCAGGTAGAAACGGGATCGGCAATCACTTGGAAATATCCCAGTGTGATCTTGCAAGGTGATTATTCTGTCGGCGAATTTTATTCTGTTGCGTTAACTAATAATTATCAGCAGGCGGATACTGGTACAAAGATGTTTCATTTGGGTAAAGATACGTCTAGTACTATTATTGCCAAAGGTATTTCTGCCGGGCATGGCCAGAATACGTACCGTGGTTTAGTAAACGTCCTGCCGGGTGCGATGAACGCACGTAATTACACCCAATGTGATTCATTACTCATTGGTAACCGATGTGGTGCGCATACATTTCCTTATGTTGAAGTGAAAAATAACACTGCTCAAGTTGAACATGAGGCGAGTACTTCCAAGATTAGTGACGATCAATTGTTTTTTTGTCGCCAGCGTGCTTTGGATGTTGAAGATGCCTTATCAATGATTGTTAATGGTTTTTGCAAACAAGTGATGCGTGAATTACCCATGGAATTTGCCGTAGAAGCACAGAAACTATTAGGGATTAGTTTGGAAGGAAGTGTTGGATAGCTAGGTGTATCAACAAACGGGTCTCTCAAGCACTCATAGCAGCCTCTAAATGTATTTTGGCAGTGAATTGATGCCCCCCCCATACAAGGATCAGAGTAGGAACAAATTATGTTAACGGTAAAGGATCTACACGTACAAGTTGAGAATAAAGACATTCTCCACGGCATTGATTTGCAAATTAATGCGGGTGAAGTACACGCGATTATGGGACCCAATGGTTCCGGTAAAAGTACCTTTGGTAACGTGCTGGCAGGTCGTGAGGGCTATGCGGTTGACGCCGGAAGTGTGACTTTTTCGGGTGAGAATTTGCTCGATTTATCAGTTGAGGAGCGCGCTCGCCAAGGTTTATTCTTAGCCTTTCAATATCCGATAGAAATTCCGGGCGTGACCAATATATACCTTTTACGTGCGGCGTTTAATGCACTGCGGCAGCATCGTGGTGAAGTATTACTCGATGCGATGGATTTTATTGAGTTAGTAAAAACTAAATTGAAAGCACTACAAATGGATGAGCAATTCCTATACCGTGATGTTAATGTTGGTTTTTCTGGCGGCGAAAAGAAGCGCAATGAAATTTTACAGATGTTGTTACTCGAACCCAAACTGGCTATTCTTGATGAGACCGATTCTGGATTAGATATTGATGCCTTACGCATCGTCGCTGCTGGTGTCAATCATTTTCGTCGTCAAGATCGTAGCATATTACTAGTCACCCATTATCAACGTTTGCTCGATTATATACAGCCAGATTTTGTGCATGTACTCGCAGAAGGTAAAATTGTTAAATCCGGTGGTAAAACGTTAGCCTTGGAATTAGAAAAAATGGGTTATGGTTGGCTGGAAAAATAATGAACAAACGTGCACGTTTCGATAAAGTTGCAGATTATTTAGAACAATTTAATAAACAGGCAGCATCTGACCTGGTCAAGCTTCGTCAACAAGCAGCAACGGACCTAGCATCACACGGCTTCCCTGGTTTAAAAACAGAGACGTGGAAATACACTCATACTAAATCATTACTGCAACATATTTATACGCCAGCAGTCGATAAAAAGCTGGATCACAACAAGCTCACGTCACTATTTTTGCAAAATGCATACCAACTGGTTTTTGTTAATGGATTTTATCATCAGGAATTATCCAACTTAACTGATAAAGACGTGATTATTTTACCACTGACATTGGCATTAAAAAAATATGCGAGCCCAATAGAAGCTCATCTGGGCAAACTTGTGCCTTTGCAGCAACCCGGTTTTACCGCATTAAATACCATGTTGTTCCGTAATGGTTATTTCC
>CAYWDC010000147.1:0-2151 GCA_964456955.1 uncultured Gammaproteobacteria bacterium
AGATTTACGAGAAGGTACTTCATTTCAACGCGCATTGGCAATACTGGAACAAATGCAGGAAGCGCAGCGTCAGTTAGTACTGGAAGTAGAAGCGGCAACTCCCGATGGTAAAATCATTGAAAACTGGTATACGCGCTCTCGTAAAGACAGTGTCATTGCCATTGTCAAATTAGCTCCACCAGAAATTCGCTTGTTATCAGCCAAAGAGGCGGCGTTAAGGTTACAGAAACTTATCGGTGATATACCTGAGGCTAAATCCTTTACTGTCTCCTACACTTTTGGAGGTAGCCCTCCTGATTTGCAATTTTCCATCCGTCACCAAGACTTAGATGTGTTACAACTTGCTGTCGAGGATTTTACTCAACAATTGAAACAATATCCTGCGGTTAACTATATATCAACCAGTATAGAGGCCGCTAAACAAGAAGTGTTATTTGAGCTAAAACCACAAGCAGAGAAACTACAATTATCATTGGCTGCAGTAATGCGACAAGTCAGGCAATCTTTCCATGGCGAAGAAGTACAGCGTTTGCCAAGAGAAGGAAAAGATGTGAAAGTGATGTTGCGCTATCCCAAAGAGCTGCGTACTTCACTGGAAAACTTAAACCAACTAAGAATAAGAACTGAAGATGGCAGGCAAATACCGCTGGGTTCGGTAGTGAATATTACCTTTCAACCTGGGTTAAAACAAATTGACCATAGAGACGGTAAGCGTTCTATAGAAATTAGAGGCTATTTATCTGAGCCGGTAAGGGATGACATATTAAAAGACTTGAAAGACAACTACATTCCCAACTGGGAACAGCGCTACTTCGGTGTTAAAAGTACACTCACTGGAGGAGCAGAAGAACAGCAAGAGTTTATTCAAGAAATTGGAACGCTTGTCATGCTCGCGCTATTTGGCATGTTTGCTTTATTGGCTGTGGCGTTTAAAAGCTATGCTCAACCCATATTAATATTAATTGCCATTCCATTTGCTGCCTTAGGAGCATTTATTGGGCATTTAATTAACGACATGCCTGTTGGCATCTACAGCTACTTTGGAATTGTTGCCGCTTCTGGTATCGTCATTAACGACAATCTAGTGTTAATAGATGCCTACAACCGATTAAAACGCAGTGGAAAGGATACCATTGAAGCCATTTACAGCGCAGCGGTTTCACGTTTTCGACCGATCTTAGTAACTTCATTGACTACCTTCATAGGCTTAATTCCTATGATGTTAGAGCGCTCTACTCAAGCCGCTTTCCTACAACCTATTGTAGTTTCTTTGACCTACGGCGTGGTTATGGCATTTTTTGTTACCTTATTTTTAGTACCGTCACTCATTGTCGTCGGCGCTAAAATCACCTTTTACAGACAAAAGTTACAGCACAAACTTACACTAGCATCAGTGTAAAGCCTTATTCTCAATCAAAATCATTATCAATGTTGCTGTTGATGTCATTAAACGGCCAAGGCTTTTCTTCACTATTGTAAGTAATGAAGTTGATGGTTTGTAAAATGTATTGACCAAATACGTTAGATGCTCGGGTCAAATTGCCGTTGGGCGCGCCAAAAATCAAGGCGCAGATAAATTGTAATACTACCAGTAGCAGTAATATTGGGAAGAATAAAATATACATGACCACTGCATAAATAATAATAAAAATTAAACGAATCCAGTGAGAGGGATTTAATACATTGTCTTTTAAGTTGTTCATCTAAATAGTGTTGATTATAGGTTAGTTCATAATTTCGCATCAGGCATAGGAACGCGAGCCATTAGGCGTTCAATAGCAAGTTCAGGTGCAATATTGTCAAATAATACGCTATAAAGCTCTTGCACTAAAGGCATATCGATGGATTTGTCGATACTTTGTTGGTGAATAACTTTTACTGTGTTAACGCCTTCAGCAGTTTCTCCAACTTGCTCGATTGCCTGTTGAAGCGTCTTTTTATTGGCTATATGTTGACCCACTTGGAAGTTGCGACTCAATTTTGAATTGCAGGTTGCCAATAAATCACCCGAACCAGAAAGCCCTAAAAAAGTATTGATTTGAGCCCCATGTGCCAAACCAAAGCGCGCCATTTCAACTAAACTTAATGCATACAGCATACCTTTGGTATTGTCGCCTAAATTAAATTGCTCGACCATACCGAAAATAATGG
>CAYWDC010000148.1:0-2149 GCA_964456955.1 uncultured Gammaproteobacteria bacterium
TGCTGTATAAGCAACAGAAACGGAATTCTCACTAATACCGGTAACTGAACGAATTTTCTTGGTAACATAAAACACAAAAGGAAACAAATGTCCCAGATAATTACCGATGCTACCTGCGGCTGTAGCGCGCGCGAAAGCCCCCTTCATTTGTCCTAAAATCTGCGATTCACCTAATACCATTGAATCTAAGCCACAGGCAACACGCACGATGTGCCGCAGCGCTTCTCGATCATATAATTGATAACCATACTGCTGCCAGTTTGCTACTGCTGCTTCGCTAAGCCATTGCTGCACTTTATCCACATTGCTAACAATGGTGATTAATTCAATGCGATTACATGTAGTTAAAGTAACCAATTCATTCCATTGAGCAGTTAGTTGCAAGGCAGCCACTGGCCGCGTAATACCGACAAACGCTTTCTCACGCGCTTGGATAGGTGCCGACGTATGATTAAATCCAAATATGTATAACAAGACAAACCTACTAGATCTATTTTTTGTCACCCATTTTAACACCCAAGTCAGAATTGAAAAAATCTTTAACGATATTTATAAATAGTAATTAGTAAATTTATTTACGATTTAGCAACATATTGAAAATCGCGTACCATAAGTTAATTTTTGTATAATGATGACATCAAATTCAACATTTGTTGCGAAATTAAGATCATGAAAAAAACAATTGTACCTATTGCCGTGGGTTTTTTATTAACCGCCTGTACAACCTTACCAACGAAACAGAAGGCATTGAATCAACATCTGGATTGGCAAATACGGCAGGCGCAACTAACGCATATCAAACAATGGCAACTTCAGGGTGCGGTGGCAGTAAAAACCCCACAACAAAGCCAAGCCGCGACGTTCATATGGCGGCAACAGTGGCAACGTAATCGATATCAAATTCACCTGTTCGGTCCGCTAGGTATTGGGCACGTGATCTTAATTAGCAACCCCAATGATATCGTGATCAGCGAAAAGGGCAAACGTTATCAAAATCGCGATGCAGAAACCTTGATGCAAAAAATCTTGGGCTGGAATGTGCCTGTGAGTAATTTATATTTTTGGATCCGCGGGCTACCGGCACCATATGTAAAAAGTAAAATCACTTTTGATGCTTACCATCATATTGTACATCTGCAACAGCAAGGTTGGCATATTATTTATCAGTGCTATACAGCTGCCACTGGTAGCATTGATTTACCTAGCATCATCATTTTGCAAAGAGAAGATTTAAATATTAAATTTGTAATTAGTCGTTGGAAACTCAAATAAAAAAGAATTAATAATTCATTTTTATGTTTTCATCGTCATACAAAAGTGTTTTGTTACAATATTTTTGTTATGCGCAAACTGATATTGCCGGCCCCAGCAAAACTCAACCTTTTTCTACATATTAACGCTCAACAAGAAAATGGTTATCATAAATTACAGACCATCTTTCAATTAATTGATTACTGTGACACCCTGACCTTTAGCTCACGCAAAGATCACGAAATCCTTATTAATGCCAGAATACCCGACGTTTGCGAAAAAAATAACCTGGTTATGCGTGCCGCCAAGGCAATGCAGCAATATGATAAAAAACGTCGTGGTGTTGAAATTGGTATAGTGAATTGCATTCCGCCAGATAGTGGTTTAGGCAGCGACAGTTCTCATGCCGCAACGACGATGTTAGCACTTAATCACCTATGGAGTCTGAAATTACCCTTGCAGCAATTGTTATCGTTAGGATTACAAATTGGTGGCGACATTCCAGTTTTTATTTATGGCAAAAGCTGCTGGGCAGAAAATTTAGGTGAACAAATTTCTCCTCTGGAGTTACCAACACCATGGTTTGTTGTGATCGTCCCCCCGCTATCAGTTTCTTCTGCGGAAATTTTTTTTGACACTCAACTCGCGCGAAATTCCCCCGAAGTAGAAATATCACTTTCTTTGCTAGAGACCAGAGAAAATAATTGTCAGGAAGTAACCATGCGTCGTTACCCCAAAGTAGCAGAAACATTCCATTGGCTGAATCAGTTTAACGCTGCGCAAATGACCGGCACTGGAGGTGCAGTATTCACCGATTTTGACAGCCATACAAAGGCAAATCAAGTGTTAAAACAACTACCCAACGATCTAACGGGCTTCGTCGCACGTGGATTAAATA
>CAYWDC010000149.1:0-2148 GCA_964456955.1 uncultured Gammaproteobacteria bacterium
TATTACTTTCCTGAATTCTCATGATAATCCTGAGGAGATAGAAAATCTGCTTAAAAAGCTTGAAGTAAACAGAGTTGTAGATTTTCTTACACAAGCATATAGTCCAGTTTTAAATTTGCTTAAAGAAGCTCAAGATGATGTATTGCGCTATCGTGGAAGTGCCTATAATGAATTAATTGGAAAAGTTATTCAGAAAAACATCGATCAATATCCTGATGCTACTCATTTGATATCAATTGGTAATGTACATATTATCGATGAGTCTTGCCCTATCCAAAACTACATTACACTTTCAGGTAAGGCCTGGGGGATTGCTGATCCCGCTCAAGTATAGAGAATAGAAAAAAACCGTTAAGCTCGGCGAGATTGTCTAATGGTGATAACGGTAATGATGATAATTTTGGTGGTATTACGGGTAAACCGAGGTTCATTCGTGATGAGTATATAATGCGTAGTGATCCGATCAATACGTGGAATAATTACAAATTAAGTGATTTATTTTTTGTCATTTTCTGCTGATATCGCAAGACTGAATGTTATGTGATCGACACTTTATGTATTAAAGCTCTCGCCACAACCACATTGACTGGTGACATTTGGGTTATTAAATGTTAAGACTCGATTGATGCCATCTTGTACGTAGTCAATTTCTGTACCGGCGAGGAAAGGAAGATCCTGGGCAGCAACAAAAATAGTAATGCTTTTATCGTGAAAGACTTTATCTTGTGCTTGTTGCTGCTCAACATAGTCGGTGACGTATTTTTTACTATTACAGCCGGCATCTTTCACACCCAGTCGCAAGCCGATGGCGTTTGGATAGTCACGCAAAAGATTTTCTATGTGTTCTGCGGCATTAGCGGTTAGACTAATACCGCTCGGTTTAAATTGTTTAACGCTCATTCTTTATCTCTGTAATGAGTTGTTGCAATGCCGCATTTGCCAATACAGCCGCATGGTAACGTTGCTCCGGTAATTGTAAAGCATCGATGATTGTTTGGCTATCAATCGCTAATAATTCGTTCATGGTTTTGTTTTTTATTTTACTAGTGACATATTCGGCGGCAGCAATGGTGGCAACGCCGCCTTGCGCCTTAAACTTAACATCACTAACATGATTATGCGCAAAAATTATTTGTAACTGTAGGGTGTCACTTTGTCCCGGATTGCCGGCGCGCGCAGTGAAAACATTTGTTGTTGCCGGTGCAAACTCACCGGCGTGTTGTGGTTGCAAAAATAATTTTAATATTTTGTCATTATACCACATACTTAAAGAGCTATACTCAAAGGCTGAGGGCGCGCAGACGCTTAACCTGTTTGCTTAGTATCATTGCCGTCGAGTAGATTGCATCTTCAGTGGTAAAACGACCGAGTGATAAACGTACGGTGCTATTGGCAGCAAGATGACTTAAACCCATCGATAACAGTACGTGCGATGCCGTTATTGTAGCAGAGGTACAGGCAGAACCGGTGGATAGTGCCAGTTCTGGACAGCTGACGAGCAATGCTTCATTGTCAACATCAGCGATCGTTACACTCAAAATATTCGGCAAGCAGTGTTCACCGTTACGGCTGATGCCATCGAGTTTGCTAAGTTCTTGCCATAGCAGGTCGCTTAGTGCTTTTATGCGTGCTTGCTCGTTTGCCATTTCATTTTTTGCAAGTTGTACGGCTGCCCCTAAGGCAACAATTTGGTGTGTTGCCAGGGTACCGGAGCGCATGCCGCGTTCATGTTGTCCGCCACTGATTTGTTCAGTTAAACGCACGCGTGGTTTGCGCCTGACATATAATGCCCCAATGCCTTTGGGTGCATAGATCTTATGCCCACAAATAGAGATTAAATCGACCGGTGTTTGTTGCACGTCTAATGGCAGTTTGCCGATGCTTTGCGCCGCGTCGGTATGGAAAAAAACGCCTTTGCTTTTTACTAGGTTAGCAATTGCATCAATATTCTGGATTACGCCGGTTTCGTTGTTAACATGCATGATCGAAACCAGAATGGTATTATCATTGATTGCGTTCTCTAACATATCAAGATCCAGCGAACCATTGGCCATGGGACGCAAATAGGTAACGTGGAAACCCTGTTTTTCAAGTGCCTTACATGTATCGAGTACCGCTTCATGTTCGCTCATCATGGTAATGATGTGT
>CAYWDC010000150.1:0-2130 GCA_964456955.1 uncultured Gammaproteobacteria bacterium
GTAATTACCGGTGTTAACAAATGTGGAACACCATCGTAAATCGAAAGCTCGAGTATCTTCGGATCAACCAGAATCAAGCGCACCATATCTGGTGTGCTTTTATAGAGCAAACTTAACAGCATCGCATTCAAACCAACAGATTTACCTGAACCAGTGGTACCAGCAACCAACAAATGTGGCATTTTTTCTAAACTGACCACCACAGGATTACCAGCAATATCTTTACCTAATCCCAAACTAAGAGGAGAATGTGACTGCTTATATTGCAAAGACGATAGAATTTCGCTTAAACGCACTACTTCCCTTTGTTGATTGGGAATTTCCAAACCAACGTAAGATTTACCAGGAATTACTTCGACGATGCGCACACTGGACAGCGATAGCGACCGCGCAATGTCTTTGACTAAACTGGTCAATTTATTCACCTTGATGCCTGGCGCCAATTCCAGTTCAAAACGGGTAACAACCGGTCCCGGATACACAGCTACAACTTTCACTGCAATAGCAAATTCTTTAAGCTTATCTTCAACCAAGTGCGATAAACGTTCCAACATGGTTTTGGAGTATCCTTGATTGCTGCTTTTTTGTGCCGCTTCTAATAAAGACAATGGAGGCAACGAATCCAATTCAATATCCGCAAAGGTAGTATCTGTACGCCCAGTTTTTGCAGCCGACTTGACTCGAACACTTTGAACATCAATAGTCTGTCTCGACGGTTTGATAATCTTCAACGGTTCATGATGTTCATACACGACGGGTGGTTTTTTATTATTGACAATGAACTCCGGCTGCACAGCTTTTTTCTGCCGCCATCGCCAACGTTGCTGCTCAAAGACAGCAAGCAAGCGCCTATGCAGCCAGTAAACAGTTCGAAGAAAAACCCTAGTAAAAGAATAAACGACGTTCACCCACGATATACCAGTAAACAAAGTAATGCCACACAAAAATCCCGCAAGCAATAATATTGTCGCTCCTGCTTTATTGAAGATTTCGGTTAAACCTGGACCAATATAATGTCCTAAAATACCGCCGGTAGTATAAGGCATATAGACAGAGCTCGTCTTAACATACAAGCTAAACAAACCGCAACTTGCGATAAACGTCATCAATAAACCAACAATACGTACCCATACCATCTGCTTTGATGTTAATTTTTGCACTGCCAGTAGTTTACGTAGTAGCAACCAACCACAATAAGCAATTACAAGTGGTAATGCATAAGCAATATAGCCGAACAAATAGAGCAAAATGTCGGCGATGTAAGCACCAAATTTACCGCCTAGATTTGCTACAGGTATATTAATGTTGGCATTTAACCTAATCTGATCATGGCGATTATAGGAGACTAAAGCTAAAAAAATGAATAAACCTATGGCACTAAGAAGAATAAACATACCTTCCTTTAAGCGACGATAAAAATAGGCAACTGGCATAGCTTTTTGCTCACGACGGGCGATTCGGTTTATTTTCTGCAAAACTATTCCTTAGATAATAAAATCAGGTATATAATAACATCGTTTTTTCAGCAAGGACAATAACTTATGAATGATGTACAACATCATCGTTTAATCATTTTGGGTTCTGGACCGGCGGGATATACGGCAGCAATCTACGCAGCGCGTGCAAACTTACAGCCGACATTAATCACTGGTGCAGAACCCGGCGGACAGTTAACCACCACCACCAATGTGGATAACTGGTCTGGTGATGCCGATGGCGTCCAAGGCCCAGAGCTGATGGAAAGAATGAAAAAACATGCCGAACGTTTTGCTACGAACATCATCTTTGATGAAATTACCGCTGTCAATTTTCACCAACGCCCATTAGTATTGCAAAGTAGCAAAAGTGAATATCATTGCGATGCCTTAATCATTGCTACCGGTGCCTCGGCAATGTATCTTGGCTTGCCCTCTGAAGAAAAATTTAAGGGTAAAGGTATTTCCGCTTGCGCAACTTGCGATGGCTTTTTCTATCGTGGCGAAAATGTCGCCGTTATTGGCGGCGGTAATACTGCTGTTGAAGAAGCATTGTATTTATCCAATATTGCCAAGCATGTTACCATCATTCACCGTCGTGACAAGTTTCGTGCAGAAAAAATCCTGTCCAAACAACTAGAGGATAAAGCTAAGC
>CAYWDC010000151.1:0-2113 GCA_964456955.1 uncultured Gammaproteobacteria bacterium
CACCCATCGGTATTACGTGCCGCAGGGGCAGAAGATGCATCCCTTATTTTAGCGGTTACCAATAACGATGAAGTTAATCTAGTTGCTTGCCAAATAGCCGAAACCATTTTCTCAACACCAACCAAAATTGCGCGTATTCGCTCTCGAGAATACTTAGATGACCAGAAGCTTTTCGCTGATGAGTCAGGTTTTCACTTAGATGTGGTCATTTCGCCTGAAGTGATCGTAAAAGATCATATTACGCGATTAATCGAGTTTCCTGGGGCTTTGCAGGTACTCGACTTTGCCGATGGCTTAGTGCAATTGGTTGGTGTTAATGCCGTAGCTGGTGGGGGACTAATCAATCTTCCGTTAAGTGACCTAAAAGAGCACATGCCGAATATCGAAACGCGAGTCGCCGCGATTTATCGTGACGGACAAGTCATCACTCCAAAATCTGAAACATTGATAAAAGAAGACGATGAAGTGTTTTTTGTTGCCGCCAGAGAACACATCAAAGATGTGATGCGCGAAATGCGTGGCAAAAGCGATAAAACAAAACGCATCTTTATCGCCGGTGGCGGCAATATTGGCTTAAACCTAGCCAGAGAGCTCGAACAAAAAGGTTATAGTGTCAAACTGATCGAACAAAATAGTAAGCGCGCCGATTATATCGCTGACTCTGTGCATAAATCGATTGTACTGAATGGAGATGCTGCTGATGCCAGCTTGCTCTTGCAAGAGAACATCGAAGCCGCCGATGTATTTTGCTCAGTCACAGAACGCGATGAAATTAATATCCTATCGGCTAATTTAGCCAAACAACTTGGCGCAAAACGGGTTATGGCATTGGTCAACAAACCTGCGTATGTAGAACATCTTGAACATCGCGATATTGACGTCGTGATTTCGCCTCGGGTTGCAACCATTGGTAGTGTTCTTGCACACATTCGTCGAGGCGATGTGGTTGCAGTACATTCATTACGTCGAGGCCGCGCCGAAGCAATTGAAGCAATCGCACATGGTGATGAAAATTCATCAAAAGTGGTTGGCAAAGGGGTACGTGAAATACCGTTCCCACAAGGCACCGGTGTGGGCGCGATTGTTCGTAATGGCAATGTGATCATTCCAAATGTTGACACCATTATTGAATCTGAAGACCATGTCATTATTTTTATGGACAACAAATCATCGATTCATGATGTTGAAGCTTTGTTTCAAGTTGCCATCACCTTTATATAGGCCTGTTAACACATGCACTATCAAACGGTATTAAAAATTCTTGGGGTTTTATTAGTGATCTTTAGTGTCACCCACCTCACCCCATTGTCGGTTTCCTTTATTTATGGCGATGGCAATGCATTCCCGTTTGTAGCCTCATTTTCAGTGACTTTGCTCACCGGCCTATGCATGTGGTTACCAACACGACACAATCGCAAAGACCTTCGTTACCGAGATGGCTTTTTGGTAGTCGTACTGTTTTGGACGGTACTGGCAACGTTCGGTGCATTACCCTTTTTACTTTCCGAGCACTACTCACTTTCGATCACCAATGCTTTCTTTGAATCGATGTCCGGATTAACCACCACAGGTGGCACAATTTTTACCGATCTTGATTCACTACCTGAATCAATTTTATATTATCGACAACAACTTCAGTGGCTTGGCGGTATGGGGATTGTGGTACTGGCAGTTGCGATTATGCCTATGCTGGGGATTGGTGGTATGCAGCTTTATCGAGCTGAAACACCCGGCCCCATGAAAGACAGCAAGCTAACACCACGCATCACCGAAAGCGCCAAAGCTCTGTGGTATATCTATCTAGGGTTAACTGTAGTCTGCATGCTGTCATATTGGGTTGCCGGAATGTCTTTATTTGATGCGATCTGTCATGCATTTTCTACCGTTGCCATCGGTGGTTTTTCTACTCACGATGCCAGCATTGGCCATTTCGATAGTGCTGCGATTGAATGGGTAGCAATGATTTTCATGCTAATCGCATCCGCGAATTTCTCACTTCACTTTTTAGCTTGGCGCAATCGCTCATTAAAGCCTTATGTTCAAGACAGCGAGTTTCGCTTCCTAGGGATTACTCTTGCCAGCATTGCCGTTATTTTATTGGTCGCTTTAAGTA
>CAYWDC010000152.1:0-2092 GCA_964456955.1 uncultured Gammaproteobacteria bacterium
ATTTATCGCTATAGCAATTATGTTATTTGTTGCAGCCAAGAATGTGTCATGAGCTTGCACATAAACACCATATAACATTCGCGAGTAGTTATATTTGCGCGACTTAGCTTTTTATTTTCTTCAACAAGAACGACGAGCTAATAATCTATTAAAGTTAGCTAACTCTTGCCGCGATGGCGAGCTCGAGCCGCCGCAAGCGCTCATGATGAATCGCTTTTCCCAATGCCTTACCACTGATACCTTGTTGCAGCAAGGTTTTCGCTTGCACCTGTTTTGCCATTGCAAAAACACGTGTAATGGTCTCAAGTGGCTTCTTTTCGTAACCCAGTGCGGCAGCTAACGCAAGCAGATCGGTTACATGCTTAGGGCGGCGAAATGCATCGATTTGTTCTAATAAAAATAAATATTGTTTGGCTGTTTTTGTCACCGGCAATAAAGATAAATGCTGCTTTGCCAACAAGGTCAACCGGCGAAATTCACCCGACACATTAAAACGTTGACATAGGTGTTTTATTTCTACAAGCGATAGCACCTGCAGTGTAGCTGCAAAACGCATGTTGACCTTGGATGTAGCATTCGCTGTTATCATCAACATCTTTAATGCGCGTTGATAATGTGCGGCAATTTCTGGAAATAGCACTGCCAAGGCACCACAATCATTTAATACCTCAAAAAACATTGCTGGATTTGTTTCACTTAACGCCTTGCGCCATTCTTGCCACAGTCGTTCAGCAACCAGAGCATTGACCTCACCATTGTTGACCATAGTTTGCATCAAGACATTGGTCTCTGTGGCAATGCTAAAACCCAAATGCGCCAAACGAGCAGCGAAACGTGCGACACGAAGAATACGTACTGGATCCTCAACAAATGCCGGTGAAACGTGACGCAGCACTTTTGCTTGCAGATCTTGCTGCCCATGGTAGGGATCAATTAACGTACCATCTGCATCTTCAGCAATAGCATTGATGGTTAAATCACGCCGTGAAAGGTCTGCTTCCAAGGTTACGCTAGAGGAACTATCAACGGTAAATCCAGTATAGCCAGGAGCAATCTTGCGCTCCGTACGCGCCAATGCATATTCTTCTTTTGTTTGTGGATGCAAAAATACTGGAAAGTCTTTGCCAACTTGTATATAGCCTCGTTGTAGCAAGTCCTCCGGTGTTGCACCAACGACCACCCAATCTTTTTCCTTAACAGGACGATGCAATAATTTGTCACGCACTGCACCACCGACAAGATAAACACGATAATGTCCGCTTTGATTGTTATTCATATTGTTATTTTAGCGCATATTAAATTCGACGGACACATGCCAACGGTTTCGATAAGCATTTTGCACTATTGGAAAAACAATGCGATGATACACGCTTATGAAAACTCAGCTGTTTATACTGTTACAATATTGTCTACCTCAGCATGTATTTTCACGCTTGATAGGTAAACTCGCTTCTTGGCATGCTCCTGGCTGGTTAAAAAATCTATTCCTGCGCTGGTTCATAAAGAAACATGGTATCGATTTGTGCGATGCAGAAAAAATACACATCGATGACTATCCGACGTTTAACGCCTTTTTTACCCGTCGCTTACAGGTGGCGCTGCGTCCAATTGACACAGCGGATGTTATCACGTCACCCGCAGATGGGATTATCAGCCAAATCGGCAGCATCGATGGCACCACGATTTTACAAGCAAAAAACTTCGATTATGCATTGGCACCTTTGCTGGTAAACGATACTAAGCTGACTAACACCTTTACTAACGGCACTTTCGTCACCATTTACCTATCACCAGCTGATTGTCACCGCGTGCACATGCCGCTCTCTGGAAAATTAATACGTTCGATTTATGTTCCTGGGAAATTGTTTTCCGTGAATCCAGCCACCGTCCATAAAATTCCCGGTTTATTTACAAGAAATGAACGCCTGATCCATGTTTTTGCAAGCGAAATCGGCACAGTGGTGGTGATTATGATCGGTGCAATGCTAGTTGCCGGAATGCATACGGTCTGGAAGGGCACGAGCACACCAAATCAATTTAAAAAAGTTCGCCACTGGGATTACCGTGATAAAAATATTTCATTATCCAAAGG
>CAYWDC010000153.1:0-2085 GCA_964456955.1 uncultured Gammaproteobacteria bacterium
GTATAGTATTGTTTACTACACGTAAAGGTGGGATTATTGAGCATCGCAGCCTAAATATTATCCTTGGCGCGATTACTAACGCAGTGCGCTCAATTCCATTTATTATCTTGCTGATTGCGGTTGTGCCATTCACACGCTTGGTCGTCGGTACATCCATCGGCACTAATGCCGCCATTGTACCCCTAGTCATTGTTACCATTCCCTTCATTGGGCGAATCGTCGAGAATGCACTCGAAGAAGTACCTCATGCATTGACCGAGGCTGCTTTATCAATGGGAGCAACACCGTGGCAAATCATGTGGCAATTTCTATTCCCTGAAGCATTACCAACGATTATTAATGGTGTAACCGTTACCATGATATTACTGATCAGCTATTCTGCTATGGCAGGTGCGGTTGGTGGTGGTGGTTTGGGTGATCTTGCCATTCGCTATGGTTACCAACGCTTTAATATGACGATAGTTATCGCTACGGTTGTCGTCTTAATTGTCCTCATACAATTATTACAATGGCTCGGTAATTTTGCCGCCAAAAAATGCAACAAACGATAGAAGGAGAAAAACTGATGCACTTCATAAGATATCTCTTATTCATTACAATTATTTCTTTAGCATTAGGTTTAGCATCTTGTAAATCCCATGAAAATACCAACGTCATTAAGCTTGGCGTCATGGAAGGTCCAGAAGCTAATGAATGGGAAGTAGCAAAAAAAATTGCTTTAACACGCTATGGACTACAAATCAAACTAATCAAGTTTACCGATTATACACTGCCAAATGAAGCATTGAACAATGGTGATATCGATGCAAATGCCTTCCAGCACGTACCATTCTTAAATGCCCAAATAAAGGCACGTGGTTATAAGATTATCCCTGTCGCGAACACCTTTCTCAATCCGATAGTAATGTATTCGCATAAAATTACGCAATTATCACAGTTGAAAATAGGCGATATGATTGGTATACCCAATGATCCTAGTAATGAAGCTCGTGCCTTATTGTTACTACAAAAAGGAAATTTAATCAAATTGCGCAGCAAAGTTGGCGTCAATGCAACACCGATCGATATTATTAGCAACCCAAAACAGCTGAAATTCGTCGAATTGCCAGCGGCACAATTGCCACGTGCTTTAAAAGATGTAACTGCAGCAATCATCACCAATAATTTTGCTAGTGCCGCAGATTTAGATCCACACCAAGGATTATTGATTGAAGATGCTCACTCACCCTATATGAATGTCATTGTGATTCGCACAAAAGATAAAGATAAACAATCAATTAGGCAAATGATCAAGGCATTTCAAACGCCAGAGGTAATCACCATTGCCAAGAAAGTTTCTAATGGTAATATTGTTGTCGGCTGGTAAACGATTAGCAGAGAGCATTAACCGAAACTCTACCGTCTTTAAGTCTACAGAGATGTAGGTTCTTTTATCCTAAAATATCTTATGATATTTTAAATGAATCACGCTCCCTGAGCCCGGCAATTCAAACTAGATTATTGAGCATCAAAAAACTTTTGTGTGCATTTAAAATTAAGATAACATCTACACTACACTTCCTCAACATAATATCCTTCTGATTTTTTTATTGTTTCGGCAAGTTTTTGCGTTTCCTCTTTTGCTAATTTACGCACTTTACCCTTCTCATCAACGTCAAATGCAGTGGCAGTACAAAAATCCCACCATGATGCTGATTCTCTTTTTTTAGTAACATTACTAACAGCATTAGCAACCTTCAAACTCTCACCCAAAAAGCTAGTTAAATCATCAATTGTATCAAATTTCGCTCCATTGTATTGATACGAGGTATTAGCAGCAGTTATTACATGTTCTACTACCCCTTTATCGAATCCGCCACTTTTATAACCAATAGGCTGATTATTCTGGTGCACAAAGACGTTACCTATCAATTTATCATCTTCATACACTTTGACAGTAGCAAAAGAGCACAAAGTCATGTCCCCTGAATAAATAGATGCTGGTTTACCAACCCGGTGAAATAGAACACTGTTTGCGCCGACTCTATAAATGTTATTATCGATTGTCTTCAAGATATTGCCAAACACTCTCTTCATATCATATAC
>CAYWDC010000154.1:0-2078 GCA_964456955.1 uncultured Gammaproteobacteria bacterium
GCATATTGACAGTATTTACACTATGGATTTTCACATCAAATAATGTTTCCACAGCTTGCTTAATCTCTCGCTTATTAGCATCAGGCGTAACTTTGAAAACCACTTGATTATTTTTTTCGGCAACGGTGGTCGATTTTTCAGAAACATGTGGCGATAATAATACATTCATCATGCGTTCTTGATTCATCCAAACATCTCCTGCACCTGTTTCACTGCCGGCACCGTCATCACCACCTTCTCGTAACTCACCAAACTAACCGGATCAACTGCCTTAACAGCAACTACACTGACGTCAGCGAGATTACGTGCAGCCAAAAATAAATTGTTATCGACTGCATGCGTAACGATTAAAACATTTTCTACATCCAATGCTTTTAGCGCTTCTGATAACATCTTTGTCCTTGGTTGCGCCACTGTTAATTCTTTCACGGTAATCAAACGTTGTTGACGCACCAATTCTGACAAAATTGACTGCATTGCACCACGATACATTTTGCGATTCACTTTTTGTGAGTAATCATTTGGCTTTGCCGCAAAAGTGACACCACCTGTACGCCACAATGGTCCGCGCGTAGTCCCAGCACGTGCGCGGCCCGTGCCCTTTTGTCGCCAGGGTTTTGCACCACCGCCACTTACCGCCGCACGATTTTTCTGCGCCTTAGTGCCTTGCCGTCCATTAGCTAAATAAGCAGTTACAACTTGGTGCACTAATGCTGAATTAAATTCGCGACCAAAAGCTATTGCCGAAACTTGCATAGTTTCAAAAGCACCTTTTTCTAGTCGGCTAATTGCTAAATCCATCGCTTAACCTCACCTTAAGTAGAGTGTTTGCTGGTGGGTGTAATAATCACATCGCTTTTTAGCGCACCTGGAATGCCACCTTTTACCAACAATAAACCACGTTCAACATCGACTTTAACTATTTCCAAGTTTTTGATGGTACTGCG
Source organism: uncultured Gammaproteobacteria bacterium (assembly GCA_964456955.1). Taxonomy (GTDB): domain Bacteria; phylum Pseudomonadota; class Gammaproteobacteria; order JABDGN01; family JABDGN01; genus CAYWDC01. The sequence continues at coordinate 948 of CAYWDC010000154.1, forward strand.
CTTATTACCCATTTGCCCTGCCATCTTTTTACCCTTAAATACACGACCAGGGGTTTGATTCTGTCCAATTGATCCTGGAGCACGGTGTGAAATCGAGTTGCCGTGAGAAGCATCTTGCATGCAAAAATTCCAGCGTTTCACGCCGCCTGCAAAACCTTTACCTTTAGTATTTGCGGTGACATTAACTTTTTTTATATCAAGAAATCTTTCTACGGTTAATTCTGTCCCTGTTGTCATACCTTCTATTTCTTTAGCATTCAACAGAAACTCCCACAGTCCACGACCTGCGGCGACATTTGCCTTAGCAAAATGACCCGCGGCAGCTTTATTGACGCGTGAACGCTTGCATACTCCCGTGGTCACTTGTAGCGCATAATAACCATCGTTTTCAACAGTTTTCACTTGGGTTACTTTATTAGGCAGCACTTCCATCACCGTTACTGGAAGAGCATCACCTGCTGCAGTAAATATTCTCGTCATGCCACATTTGCGACCAATTAATCCTATCATTTCACCACTCTCTACATCCCTTATCAAGCAAGGCTCTGTTACAAGTCTGCTTCACCTGAAGCAGTTAGATTTTAGACAAAGACAACCAAATACTTGTCTCTAGTTTACTCCTAAGCTAATTTTTACCTCAACACCCGCAGCAAGATCTAGCTTCATCAACGCATCGACCGTTTTTTCGGTCGGCGCGACAATATCTACTATCCGCTTATGGGTACGAATTTCATATTGATCGCGCGCATCTTTATCTACATGAGGGGAAATCAGTACCGTAAAACGCTCTTTACGTGTCGGCAAAGGGATTGGTCCTACCAATTTTGCACCGGTACGCTTTGCGGTATTGACAATTTCGGTGGTCGATTGATCTAACAAACGGTGATCGAACGATTTCAACTTAATACGAATCTTCTGTTGTTGGCCTGCCGCCATCTTGGTTGGCTTTTTTATTGTTGTTTTTGCAGCAGTCTTCACTTTTACTGTTTTTTTAGCTGCTGCAGTTGTTTTTTTCTTCGCCACCGGATTTGACACTTTTTTTTCAACACTTGTCATCTTGATTTCCCCTAAAAAGCTTACCTAGGCAATGATGCGAGAAACGACGCCGGCGCCAACCGTACGACCTCCTTC
>CAYWDC010000155.1:0-2052 GCA_964456955.1 uncultured Gammaproteobacteria bacterium
ATAAAAAGTCGAGATGCTCTACGAATCGATTATGTAAAGACAATCGACCCTCCGAAAGGCGCATATGAGTTAGACTTGGCTATTGTCGATTAACACCTGCAAGTAGAATGTGTTTAAATTATTTTATAGTGCAAACACATTGCCAATACTCATTAACTAATCGGAAAGCCGGTAAAAGGCTATCGAGGCAATTAGTGGATTTGTCCATAGGTGGGGCAATTTGTCAACCTATGTTGCTTGCAGCATCTTGACAAGATGCGAGATCGCATAAAGCGTGCAATTATAGTCTATTATTCAGCAAAAGAGGAGCAATAATAGTTGCTAATATTTTCATGTATTCTCCGGTGCCTGATTACTAAATAACTGATTTGTTTTTCTTTAGTCGAGTAATAGCTTTAAATCTCTATCAGAAACCTTACCGGCGATAAAAAAACAAAACTATTGTAAGCATAATAAGTGCTCTATGTTAATTTCTCTGGATAAGTATCGGAGGATTTATATTGGCTATGTAGCATAGTTTGACCCGTTTCGTTTTAAAAGACGAATCAATGCCATCCAATCACGCTTACCAATATCGGTTTCAAATGATAATAAATCGTTAACCGTTTTTTGGCATGTGGTTTGATTGGGCATCACTAAATCACTCTGCGCTGCCAAAGCACGCACCTGAGTGCGGCAAGCGCGCTCCAAATGATGACTGTAAATAAAGGCTTCGTGAATCGTTTTGCCACAGGCCAAGGTACCATGGCTGCGTAGAAACATAATCTTGTTTTTGCCCAGATCTCTTATCAGTGCATTTGTATGCGCATCGGTTGTTAATGCCAATGAATTATAATCATGATATGACACTCGATCATAAAAATGCAAGGCCCATTGACTGAGTGGCAGCAATCCTTGTGGCATCACCGAGACGGCAACGGTATCTTCCGTATGCAGGTGAAATACCGCCTGCAGATCATGGCGGTGTTTGTAGATGCTACCGTGAATAACATAACCGGTTTTATTATATTGATATTCCTTGCCTTCAAGTACTTTTCCAGCGAAATCAACTGTTAATAATGATGATGCAGTGACTTCTTCAAACAGCAAACCAAAGGGTTGAATGAAAAATGCATTTTTACCTGGCACACGCGCAGATAAATGGCTAAATGTTAGGTCATCAAAACCGAATAAAGCGATGAGACGATATGCGGCTGCTAAGTTTTCTCTAATTTGTTGTTCGGTCATACTTTTATGCGCCTTAAGTCAATGTGAGTATCAGCATAAATGACTTTTTATAATAAAAGTCAATGATTTGTTGTGTTTGTATTACTTATAATTTTTCGCACGTTATTGCAAATAATTACACTAAACTAAATAAAAAAGGCAATATTTTTTGGTTATGACTTTCTAATTTCTAAATAGGGTGGCATGTTATTATTTGTAAGCATTTAATATACGGTGGCTATAGCGTCAGATCGAGATATATTGACGACGGTATTAACTATTTCTCATTAATCTCAACCATTACTTCGTTACGACGCATGAACGGCAGTGTCCATGGTGGGTTGTAAAAAGCATATTTGGGTGAACCAACAGTATTAATTTGCTTGGCTCTGACATAGTTGATTAGTTTTGCTTCATGCTTAGCTATATTTTCGTTTGAGTTTGTACCTGAAAACCTTATGGCGATAAACGTCTTAGCTGAAATTTTCTTTAATTTTATACGCTCATCATTTGGCTTTGGTAAGCTTTCCATACTGTATTTAGCAGGCATCACGAAGCTCACTTTCCATGATAGACCTGTTGATTGTTGCTGCACTGGTGCAGTCATGGCAATTTTTTGACTCTTTTGTTGTTGTACGGGCGCTGTCATCGCAATATTTTGCCGTACGGTATTGTTACCGAAAATGTAGTCAGCAATTAGACGAAATCCTTTATCAATGGCATCTTTGCGTTTACCTGCAATTTCTACTTCGGCAATAATCATTGGTTTATAGCTTCTTATTTCTATATTTTCCTGAGATGCGATTACTTTGTAGTCAGGCTTTTCGATGTTACTCATGAGTGATC
>CAYWDC010000156.1:0-2049 GCA_964456955.1 uncultured Gammaproteobacteria bacterium
TTATTAGATAGCGTAGTAAGGCGCCAATTGCGCCTCCCAGCGCAACTGAGGACATATGCATCGTTTTTCTCTCCTTATTTGAAAACGAAAAAGTTTAAATTGTTATATGTTATAGTAATAAACAATTAATTTAAAAGGAGTTTTTAAGAAAAATCAGTCCTTTTTGCGGCTTACAGTAGGTTTCTTTAAAAAAGAAAAGACTGAGAATAAGCGAAAGTAGGTAAAAGATAGAGAGTAAAGACAGGCCAAATATGAATGCGTGTAAAGATATGTGATGTGCGTTGCTGCTGCCGTTAGCTATTGAGATCAAGTAACTTATAAGCAGCGGTAACAAGGTGTCTAATAGCATGATTATACCATTGTTTAAACCGAGCGCACTCGCTTTATTACCAGGGCTTGTGTGTTCAGCAATGGCCACAAAACCGATGTTGTTGCCACTAGCTGCCAACCCTAACATAAAAAACAGCACTTCATAAATAGCTTCTGAGGTAAAATGAACGTATAAAATGAGCGACATACTAGATAACCCCAGTAAGGCGCAAAGAATTAAAAATGGTTTGCGTCGTTTAGTCAAATCTGACAAAAAACTAAGTCCGGGACAACCAATGGCATAAGCAATCCAAGCAACGGATATCATGTAAGCTGCACTTTTTTGAGATAAGCCAACCGTTTGTAAGTACTTCGTTCCCCAAAATGCAGCCATCTCAGCAATAGAGACATAAACAGCCGCAGAATAAATCGCAACTATCCAAGCCTGTTTTGTTTTGAACAAACGTTTCAGACGAATCATGATCGACTCATTTTTCGACAAAAACAACAAAGTATCTCGGCCACTTCGTGGCTTGTTTTTAACGAATAACAATGTCAGCAAAGCTAATATTATACCAAAGACACCAATCTCAATTAAAGCAACACGCCAATTAATATGACTGTCAATTAGCCAAGAAATCAGTGGTCCTCCTGCTAATACTGGTCCCATCGTACCAATAAACTGCGATGCTCCTGCAAAAAAACCAAAGAAATGCTTTGGCAACCAGTTGGATACGATAACAAGCAAACAGACAAAAGCAAAAGATGAACCAAGACCTATCAAAAAACGACCTAGCAATGCTTCAGTAAAGCGATGAGAATGAGCAAATAAAAATGTTGATAGGACACAGATCAGTATGGCAAAGATCATAATTTTCTTCACACCAAACTTATCTGCCAATATCCCTACAGGTACTTGCATTAATCCATAAGCAAGATAATAAGCTGAGCCAAGTAAGGTAAATTGTGCGATACTTAGATGCAAATCATTAATCAACTGCTGCGCTATCGAACCTATAAAAGTACGTAAAAAGAATTCGTATAGAAAGAAGATTGCGGCAATAGACCAAATAAAAATACCAATTGCTTTAATCTTTTGCTCAGACTGTTGCATAAGGATTATTCCGAATGGCTTTCAGTTCGAACTATCCAGTCTTCAATATGTGTAGCAGCAAATGATAATCTTTCAAAAGTAGCAAGTTGAAATAATGGTACACCTTCGTAAACTAATGGTAAGTTATTGATACTGACAATAATACCGTCAAAAGGAGCTTTCACTGGTACATTTTGGCCAGCGCCGAATGGATCCTTAATAATAGTTAACAACTCATCTTTCTTTATTTGCTGACCTAGCTTGACTATCGAGTGACTAATACCGCTAGTTGGGGAACGCACCCAGCGTGTGTCATGCATCACAAGAGATTTCTGCTTGGCTACGTTTGTTCTGCTAGAAGATGAAAGCATATTAATGTGTCGCATAACATTAATAATCCCTCTGGTCCCAATGCGTATCGATGACTCGTCAAAACGCATGGCCTCACCAGCTTCATAAACGAGATACGGAACTTCTTTTTTGTTAGCGTAAGCACGTAGTGAATTTTTTTTTGAAGTTGCTTGCCAAATAACAGGGGCTGAAAATGCATGAGCAAGCTCCAACTCTTTTTGGTTATTGTCCGTAGTAAAAATTTGTGGAAGATTAGAGTAGTTTAGCCACCCAGTTTGTAAGTTAATGCAATAATC
>CAYWDC010000157.1:0-2010 GCA_964456955.1 uncultured Gammaproteobacteria bacterium
CCTAAATGTCCCTCTATATCCAACACATATAATCGATTACCAATCACTACCGGCTTGCTACGAATTGCACTATTCGCAAAATGTTGGCGAACTACAAAACGGCCACTTTGCTGTTGCAACCAATGAATATAACCTTCAGCATCAGCAACGATAACATATTTCCCCAGCAACGCCGGCGCGGTGATAATGCGTGCTTGCAGTTTAATTTGCTGCCAAATAACACTACCGTCTTCTACAGAAAAACGATAAACATGACTTTTTGCATCAGTAACATACAAATAACTATTACTTAAGGTAAGGCCTGTATAAGACGATAATTTATGGTGCCATAATATCTGTCCACTGTTTACTGCTAATGCTGCAATATTGCCTTGATAACTAACCACATAAATAACGCCATTACTCTCCTGTGGAGGGGCGATAATATCAACCATACGCTGCACCGGGAACCCACCTTCCGGCTGTACGATCACTTGCTGCCACAATAGACTACCTTTATATAAATTAAAAGCACGTAATTTACCATCGGCAAAACCGACAATCACTTCATCACCGATAATTTTTGCTTGACTACCACCGCGTAAAATTAGAGTTGGCGCATTACCATCAAAGTCCCATAACAGTTTACCATCTTGTGCATTTAAGGCGATGACTCTATCCTCAACCGTCTTCACAACAACAACGCCATGTGCAATCGCTGCTAACGATAACACCTGATTCCTAACATATCGTTGCCAACAAACAGAACCGTCTGCGGTATTTAAAGCAATTACTTTACCATTACTGTCAGCAACAATAGCGAGTTTATCGGCAACACTGACACCACTAACAATTTGCGCATCAAGTCGTTTTCGCCATAATTGGTGACCACTAGAAAGTGCATTGGCATAAACAGTACCATGAAAATCTACGGTATAAAGCGCTTTTTGATCATAGCCAATCTGCAAATTCAAAGCCTTACCATTGCGGCCGGCTCGTTGCATCCACAACTTTTCTACTTCAATTGTAGGCCTAAAATCAACCAAGGCAGCAGGCTTTTCTAAATTGTCCGGACTCGAACATGCTGCAAGTAAAACCATCATAGTCATTAAAAATAACGATAACAGCAATTTTCTCATGGTGTTTCCTTATTAAATTTTTTACATTTCATTAACGTCTTAAAAAAGAGGTTTAATAATTTATTCTCAAGCAACATAACTTTAATTATGGGTCCAGCCAATGCTATATAGTTTCATCTGTGTATAAGCAAATAAAATATTTGTTTTATGCATTGCATTAAGGGCATTAGTATAAGCTGTTTTTGCTTGTTGTGACTGTTCTAACAACATGTAAGCATCACCCTTGAGAACTTCTGTCATCGCTAGCATATTTTTTGCCGTCACTGCTTGCAAAACCTGTAGTGATTGTTGCGGTTTTGCTTCTGCTAATAAAACCCTGGCCAAACGTACTTGCGCAATTGCTTTAATGGAGGCATTTTTTGCTTGTTCACTCACCCACCGCAGCCTTGATGCCGCAAGCGACAATTTGCCATTATCTAGCGCTTGCTTCGCCAACAACATTGCTGCCAACTTTGCATAAGTGGTATTTTTATATTCATCAATCAACTGGTTGGCCAAACTCTGCACCTGAACAGATTTTTTTTCTGCGACAGTGGTCAGCAAATTTTCATAAATTGCTGAAGCTTGCATAGCAATCTTGCGTTGATGTTTATGCCAGTACTGTAAGCCAAAAATAATGAACATTATAGCTGCAATGACAGCGATTATGACATTACCGTACCGATTCCACCACTGCTTGATGCGTTCGCCAACTTGATCCGTTTCTTCAGCATAATCCATCGACTGTTTCTCCACAATTGTATTTAATTTGTGCGGTAAAGCAGTTATGTTTCTTATTTCCTTATCGCTTTCTTGACGCAAGTATTTTTCATTAATTTCCGCTACCGCAAGTTCATTGTCACGTTAAATCAAATCAATTTTCTCGCTATCTTTATGTTTCCTTCTCACTTGC
>CAYWDC010000158.1:0-1997 GCA_964456955.1 uncultured Gammaproteobacteria bacterium
ATGGTGAAGAAAGGTTTTCGCGCCGTATTGCTAAAGCGATCATTCATGCGCGTCGGGTGCAAGCGATTACGACAACCTCGCAATTAGCCGACATTATTAAGCGTGCACATCCTAAATGGGAGCGGCATAAACATCCAGCAACACGTAGTTTTCAGGCAATTCGTATTTTTATTAACGCCGAATTAAGTGAGTTTGAGCAGGCACTGACACAATGTCTCGACGTGTTAAAGATCGGGGGTCGGTTAGTGGTGATCAGCTTTCATTCTCTGGAAGATCGTTTAGTTAAACGATTTATCCAACGACAGCAGTTTGGCGAGCCGCTACCACGACATTTGCCGATACAGCAAGAACGTCAACTGCCGAGATTAACGCGTATCGGTAAGGTAATTAAGGCAAGTGCTGCAGAAATTGCTGCTAATGTTCGTAGTCGCAGTGCGGTACTTAGGGCCGCAGAGAAAGTATAATGAATACTGCTGTCAGATGGATGATCGTTCCAATGTTAAGCGTGTAATTATGATTAAATCGCGTCTTACTTTACGACAACTGGTTTTATCGGTGCATCTTGGGGTAACGCCAGAAGAGCGGCGCTATAAGCAGTCAGTGTATGTCGATATACAGATAGACTATGCAGATGTACTAGCTGCCTGCGAACAGGATACGTTGAGTGACACAGTTTGTTATAGTCAATTGGCTAACCTATTGCAACAGGTATGCGATAGAAAAGCCTATCGATTGATTGAAGCACTTAGCCATGCCTTGTTTCAGCAAATGAAAATGTGTTTAACAACGTCAGCCAAAATCAGTGTAACGGTAATCAAGAATCCACCGTTGGCTAATTTGCAACAAGCCAGTTTTACCTTAAGCGAATTATCATGATTATACTCGGTTTAGGGACAAATCTTGGCGATCGATTAGCAAATTTACGCACCGCTTTGCAACAATTGAGAACGCATGTAAATATTAACGTACATAGTGTTTCACCCGTTTATACTTCCGAGGCAATGTTGCCAGAGAATGCATCTGTCAATTGGCGGCAACCTTTTTTCAATGCTGCTGTGGCTTGTAGCAGTAAGTTGTCTCCCAAGCAATTGCTGGGAGAATTGAAGAAAATAGAAACTAAACTAGGTAGGATACCGGCAGCACGCTGGGCTCCGCGTGTCATCGATATTGATATTCTGATGTGGGATAATGTGAATTACCAAAGTACAGAACTTACTATTCCACATCCTGGTCTACTTAAGCGTCCGTTCGCTTTGTGGCCGTTGATGGATGTATATTCTAGTTGGCTTTACCCATATGAATTACTAGCAAGCTGGGGTTCACGTTTTAATGGTGAAGCACCGTTTCATACGCGCCAGGTGCCTTATCGTATTGATGGTTCTCTTTTTGTAGGCATATTGAACATCACACCGGATTCATTCTCTGACGGTGGCGAATTTTTTGTCGCTGATGCACCATTTGCGCAGGCAAAACGGTTGTTTACCGCAGGCGCCGAGATAATTGACATTGGTGCAGAATCTACGCGTCCTGGCGGTCAAGCGATTACTGATACAGAAGAATGGCAGCGTCTGCAAATACCATTGCAAACGATTTTAGATTTTTACGCGGATAAGCCGTTTAAGCCCAAAATCAGTATTGATACCCGTCATTATCAGGTAGCCAAAAAAGCGCTAGCTGTTGGTGTTAATTGGATTAATGATGTTACCGGTTTTACCGATCCGCGTATGTTGGCAGCAGTGCGTGATAGTGACGTACTGCTGGTCTGCATGCATAGTCTTTCATTACCACCAACGCCACAAGACGTAATCCCACGCGTTTATGATCCGATTGCTTATTTGCTGCAATGGGGAGAAAAAAAACTGCGCGATTTGCAACAACGGGGGATAGCTGCTTCACGTATTATTCTCGATCCTGGCATCGGTTTTGGCAAGACACCAGAGCAAAATTTAACTTTGATTAAACGTGCCAGTGAACTTAAAGAGCTCGGAGTACCGATT
>CAYWDC010000159.1:0-1952 GCA_964456955.1 uncultured Gammaproteobacteria bacterium
GGTTAGCAATCACTAGATCAAATTGACGTTCGGCAAACGGTAAGTTGCAGGCTTTCGTGTTGATATCATCGACTGCTATCGATTTTACATCGTGTTTAAAACATTCGAACCCAAGGTCGACATTGGCAATGGTCGCTTTAGGAAAACATGCTGTTAACGGCGAACCTAGTGCACCAAAACTAATATCGAGAATAGAATCGGGTGTGATATTAATCGGTTCTAAATGCTGTAATAACCGTTGCTTAACGCGCGGATGCAAGGCATTCGCCTGTTCAAGGCCAAGTGTATTTTCATTTCGCAATCGATGATTACCCTATCTTTATCAGTTATGTTTAACGTTTGCTGAAATTTTTCTGTGTTATAGATTTTTGTATTCGCAGCAAACAAGCAGAGCATGCTCTGTAAGGGTTGCTTTATTAGGACCGTTTGTCATAATGAATTAATTTTACAAATATAAAAATATTCATGGAAATAAAGGAAAATATTGTAGCGGCGTTAAGAAGATTTGTCTATCTGCTACTACCGGGAACATGCATCATTTGCCGTTTACCCAGCAAACGTCAACTGGATTTATGCAAACGCTGTGAACATGCATTACCTTGGTTAACCAAAAGTTGTCACCGTTGCGCATTACCATTGACCGGTACAACAAACACTGTACTCTGTGGCAATTGCTTACAACAACCACCGTTTTTTGATCACTGCGTTGCCTTATTTCACTATCAAACACCCATCGATCGGTTATTAAATCAATTAAAATTTCATCATTGCCTGCGCAACGCACATATTATAGGCACTTTACTGGCTAAGAGAATCAAGCAGGCCTATCATGAGCAGGAATTGCCACAAGTCATTATTCCCGTCCCCCTACACCGTAAGCGGTTACGCCAGCGTGGTTACAATCAAGCGCTTGAACTAGCCAAGCCAATCGCCAGACAGTTACATTTGCCGATTGACAAATGGCACTGTCAACGCACCCATTTTACTCCAGCACAAACGGGTTTAAAGGCAACACAACGCCATAAAAACATACGTGACGCCTTTAGCATTAACAAACTTCAAGCAAAATATATTGCCATTATCGATGATGTCATGACCACCGGCGCAACAGTAAATGAATTAAGTCGTTGCTTACGTCAAGTCGGCGCAGAGAGAATTGATGTATGGATTTGCGCACGAACTACTTTACAATTAACTTAAAAATAACTGCAAGCTTGGAAACAAAATATATGCGACGACACAGCCTACAAAACTGCAGTGGTTTAAGGGTTACCTATCAACTAACCGACACCGAGCAATTAATCATTCGCTACGAGGCCACTACTGAGCAGACTAATCATATCGACTTAACGAATCATATTTATTGAAACTTAGTGGGTAAGAGCAAAATTTTATACCGGCAATGCATTATAGTAACCACATGCTGGTTTTTGCATCGAAACACAAAACTACCCTTGCCATTACCCAAGGAAACTTCACCTTTATTACGTCCTAATAAAATATATCAACAAATAATTGTTTATCAATTAATAAGTTAGATCATTGCTTCTCTTTTCAGCCAAATCACCCAAAGATCATCATTATGCTAAAAATAGTGACCATTAAGCATTGCTGCTAAGAACACATGTTGGTTTTTGTTCAAGACGTATACGCCCCAAACGATTAACGATAAGCTGCCAACCTTTACCTTTGTAACAAAAGGTAAAACGACCATTCTGATTATCAGAAAAACTATTCGGGGCAAAACGAAAATAACGAGATGTTGGAAATGCGTGAAGTTCTAGCTGCCCATGGGCCAATTTATTATAAACGTGCAATATGGCATCATCGCTAACAACTTCACCAGTAGCAGCGGTATCGATAAAAACTAACAGGCGATGGCTCCAATCACCATCACACGTTTTTCTATCCTCGCTAGGACACAGTGTTACTACCCGGCCTCGGCTCATAGC
>CAYWDC010000160.1:0-1950 GCA_964456955.1 uncultured Gammaproteobacteria bacterium
GGAGCATCAGAATGCGACCCTCCATTAATGATATTCATCATCGGTACAGGCAGTAATTTTGCGTTTGTTCCGCCTAAATAGCGATAAAGAGGTGTTTGTAATGAATTTGATGCAGCATGAGCTACCGCCATAGAAACACCTAAAATAGCATTGGCGCCAAGACGAGATTTATTTGGTGTTCCATCTAATTCAATCATTGCACGGTCAATTGTTGTTTGCGCTTCTGCATCCATGCCCAAAACCAAATCCGCAATCTCAGTATTCGCTGCTGCGACCGCTTGTTGGACTCCTTTACCGAGAAAACGTTCACCACCATCACGTTTTTCAGTAGCTTCATAAGCACCAGTTGAAGCACCAGAAGGAACAGCTGCACGCCCCTTACTACCGTCTTCCAAAGAAATATCAACTTCTACTGTCGGGTTACCACGACTATCAATAATTTCACGTGCTTTAAGATCGGTAATTGCAATCATATCTTCTCATCTTTCAAATTTACGTTTTGAATGTTTATCTAGAATATGTTGATATTTAGGTAAACAAAAATAGGCTTATTTTACGCAGTGTATTGCGAAATAAACCTTTTTTGTAAAACAAATAAGACATACACTAGAATTATTTACTTATTTATATCATCAATCTTTTTAGTGCAATTTGTTTATTATATCTAGAGTGGGGACTATTTAATTCTATTTGACTATTGTACAAATGCAATTGTTTCATCGTCTTGCGGGATTACTCCCAAAATGGGTGCAATGTCACGAATAATGGCGCCTGTTGTTGGTGCTACGTTCCAGCCTGCTGTTGCATAACCATTTGTTTCTTCGATACCTTTAGGTTCATCTAAGACTACAAAAACAACATATTCTGGATCATCCATAGGGAATGCGGCTAAGAATGAATTCAATAATTTGTCGCTTACATATTTGCCATTGATATTTTTTTCTGCAGTTCCCGTTTTTCCGCCTACGCGAAGCCCCGGAATATTAGCTTTTTTTCCTGTCCCTTTAACAGCATTCAGCCTTAACAAATCACGCACATGACCGCTAACTTCCTCAGAAATAACACGACTAGCATTATTGAGGGCTTCACCCTCGCCACGTTTTAGAAATGTTGGCTTTATATAATAGCCTCCATTAATTACAGCTGCGGTGGCAGCAGCAGCTTGCAATGGAGATACAGCAATACCGTGGCCGTATGAAATCGTCATAGTGGATAAATCCGACCAATTTTTAGGTATAATCGGCTGAGCACTTTCTGCAAGCTCAGTTTTCAATCGATCCATAAGGCCTATTTTTTTCAAAAATGCCTTGTGGTCATCTACACCAACAGCAAGAGCCATTTTAGCTGTACCAATATTTGAAGAATGGCGAAAAACTTCAGCTACATCCATTATCTTTCGCTGAGGATGAAAATCATCAATTTTAAACCGGCCATATTTTAAGGGCACGCGCGTATCAAATTTATCGGTCATTTTCACCTTACCGCTTTCAAGAGCCATCGCGGTTGTGAATGTCTTAAAGGTGGATCCCATTTCAAACACACCTGTTACAGCACGATTGGAATAACGCTCATCTTTTATTTTCTCAATATCATCGGGCTCGTAATCAGGTAAGGAAACAAGAGAGATAATTTCAGCTGTTTTAGCATTTAAAACCACTGTGTAAGCTGCTTTAGCCTGATATTTTTCCATCGCCACTATCAAATTATGTCGTACGGCCTGTTGCGCTCTTACATCGATGGATAACTCTAGCGGTTTCAATTCTTCACTAGGTGAAGTAAGGCCTGCATTTGCAAGGGCGTTAAAACCAAAACCATCCAAATAGCTTTCAATGCCTGAAATACCTTTATGATCAACATCAACACGACCTAATATGTGACTAAGTAAAGCACCAGATGGATATTGGCGGGTCGTCTCGGTTTTAAAACCAACTGCGGGCAAGCCAAGCAGGT
>CAYWDC010000161.1:0-1917 GCA_964456955.1 uncultured Gammaproteobacteria bacterium
ATTTCACCGGAGTGCGTTTCTTCATAAGGTCCCGGTGTCGCCGACACAAAAATCGTCTGTGGTGATAACCTTTCGAATTCCTCGAAACGCAGCGGCCGATTATCTAATGCCGAAGGTAGGCGAAAACCATAGGCCACTAAGGTTTCTTTGCGGGAACGATCACCCTTATACATAGCACCAAGTTGTGGAATGGTAACGTGCGACTCATCGACAATTAACAATCCATCGGCCGGTAGATAATCAAACAACGTGGGTGGTGGCTCACCGGGTTCACGTCCGGAAAGATAACGCGAATAATTTTCGATACCAGAGCAATATCCAAGTTCTAAAATCATCTCGATATCAAAGTTAACCCGCATCTGTAAACGCTGCGCCTCAATTAATTGATTTGCCTCGCGCAACACGCCCAGACGTTCCGCCGCTTCTTGTTTGATTAAGTCGACTGTTTTTAGTAACTTTTCCCGTGGGGTAACATAATGTGTCTTCGGAAAAATAGTCACCCGTGGCATCTTGTTCAAGACTTCTCCAGTCAATGGATCAAAAAGACTAATGTCTTCAACTTCGTCATCGAACAAGGACACTCTAATGGCATCACGCTCGGTATCGGCAGGATGAATATCGATGACATCACCACGCACCCGATAAGTACCACGTTGTAACTGCAGATCGTTACGTGTATATTGCAATTCTGCTAAACGACGCAAAATACTGCGTTGATCGACCATATCACCACGACTAATATGCAGTATCATCTTTAAGTAAGAATTTGGATCGCCCAGACCATAAATCGCCGATACCGTTGCCACAATGATCACGTCACGACGTTCAACTAACGCCTTGGTAGCCGATAAGCGCATGCGTTCAATATGTTCATTGATCGATGCATCTTTTTCGATAAAAGTATCGGAAGCCGGCACATAGGCCTCTGGCTGATAATAATCATAATAAGAAACAAAATATTCAACCGCATTGTGAGGAAAAAATTCCTTCATCTCACCATAGAGCTGCGCTGCTAGCGTCTTATTAGGTGCCAGTATCAGTGTCGGGCGTTGCAGCTGCTGAATCACATTTGCCATGGTAAACGTTTTACCTGAACCGGTTACGCCGAGTAAGGTTTGATAGGCCTCACCATTTTCTATACCGGCAAGCAATTTGCTGATTGCCTGGGGTTGATCCCCGGTGGGTTTGAATTGTGCGTTGATTTTTAGCGCTTTCTTCATTATTATATTTGCTTATTACATCAGCCATTATACGGATTCGTTACATTAGTGCATAGCAGTATAAAAAATCCATGCTACACCAAAGGAAAACATGAATAACATCATCGCCAGACGCATTCAATCATTAAAGCCCTCAGCCACCTTAAGCATCGCTGCCCGCGCAACTGCATTACGTGCTAATGGCAAGGATATCATTTCTTTGAGTCTTGGCGAACCCGATTTCCCGACCCCAGAAAATGCTAAGAAAGCAGGCATTAGGGCGATTGAAACCAATTTTACCTATTATACTGCCACCGATGGCATGCAGAGCTTGCGTCAAGCGATCAAAGCCAAATTTAAGCGTGATAATGATCTTGAGTACAGTGATACGCAAATCATCGTTTCTAACGGTGCCAAACAATCTGTCTATAACACCTGTCAAGTGCTTATCAATCCCGAAGATGAAGTCATCATTCCCGCACCCTATTGGGTTTCTTATCCTAGTATCGTATATGCGGCGGAAGGTGTGCCGGTTATCATACCCACCAAAGCAACCAATGACTTTAAAATCACGGCACAGCAATTGCAAGCCGCGATCACCGAGAAGACAAAAATGTTGATCCTTAACAGTCCATCAAATCCAACCGGCATGGTGTATACCGCTAAAGAATTGCAAGCACTCGCCGAGGTATTGTTAGAAAATCCACACATTTATATT
>CAYWDC010000162.1:0-1914 GCA_964456955.1 uncultured Gammaproteobacteria bacterium
GTCAATAAATAGCTGTATAAACTTAGATTTTCCGCTGCCGGTTGCGCCGACGATCAGTGAATGTTTATCAAATTCGTAGGCAGGCAGGTTAAGGAAATATGGCTGATCAAAATAGGGATACGTATCGATTTCTAGTAGGGAATTTGTGTTGGTGGGCGCAAATAGATGCATAGATTTTTCAATGCTCAGGTGCCGAGGTGTCTCGGATTTCATGATGTTTGGCGTGTGGGCAAAATTAAGTGCAAACAAGTGGGCAGGGAATTCTGTTGCTACTTTGCTGGCAACACTCCACGACCCAGATGCATCTTCAAAATACATCTGTATGGAAACCTTAGCTTTATTGCCTGCTAGACGCGTAACTTCACATACAAAATGGTTCAGGTCTTTGCCGCGCTTAACCGACATTTTTTCGCGCAGGTCTACCAGCGAACCACCAGTAATAAAATTAACAAAATGCTCTTTGCTTGTATTGGCAGGGACACGTACTTCATCGGCAGTAGCAGGCTCAATAACGGCAAATGATAATTTGTTAGCTAGGCTGCTTAAATCTTTGTCTGACTCTACAAAATAGCGAATAGTGTTTCGGGACAACGTGACATGGAACCGTAGCGTCTGTAGCGACCCAACATACGAAGACGCTGTTTTATAGAACGCGTTGAAATCTTCTGTCGTGACTTCTTCTTTCGTGACCGCCAGGCTGTAGACATTTTTCATACTCATCATTGTAAGCGGTTATGCTCTACTTTTCCAACTAAAGGGGATATACTAGATATATGATCCAAGACATAAAAGGGATGCAAAGTGCATAGCTACAAGAAATCTGAGGTATCGATAAAGCAACTTGGCTATGAAGTGCTTGCTGATTACTACGAGTCTGGTAGCGATATTGTTATCTTATGCTTGAATGGCAGAACAGCATCAAGACGGAGTTTTGGCTATATGGTAGAAGGAATAGTCCAAAAAACTGGATACAATGCGCTTCACTTGGATTATTCAGGGCACGGCAACGATACATATAATTGGGAAGAAATTAGTGCCGCACAGCAGTTTATTGAAGTAATAAATGCCTTTGATTGGATAACAGACAAAACAAAAGAAGCAAAAATAGTAGTATTTGGTACAAGCTTTGGTGGCTATCTGGCGACTCAGCTAACTAAATACCGTCGTTTTGATAAATTAGTGCTGGCTGCACCTGCTATATACCCAGCGGATAGCTTTTATGAAGCAGCAGCAGACACTCACAACGGCGGCGATGGCAGCGTTACAAAGTTACGCAATGATAGCGACGCGCTTATTTCACACCCTTTGATCAAAAGGGCAGCCTCTCGTTTTGATAACCCAGTGCTAGTTGTTGTTCATGAAAATGATGAGGCTATACCAGCCACAACGACCGACGCTTATATAAAAGCGTTTGGTGCAGATAAGGCTATTATGCATGGTTTACCGCATTCTACAGAAGAGCCTGACATTGAAAATGAGGTACTGGATGAATATCAATCGATAATTGCAGAATGGTTAAAAAAGTAATGGCAGAGCGGAAAAAACTAGCTATTATTGATGGTAAGTCAATTTTTTACAGGGGCTACTACGCCATGCCGCACCTTACAACCAAAGACGGTACGCCTACTGGTGGGGTCTATGGGTTTTGTGCATTATCATTAGAATTGATCAAACGCTTAGAACCAGATTATGTCTGCGTGGCATGGGACAAACCAAAAACCAATATCCGCAAGCGATTAGCTGTCATGCCAGACTATAAAGCAGGGCGTAAACCGCCCCCAGAGGATTTCTACGCACAGATCCCTATTCTGCACCGTGTGCTAGAGGCTTTTAACTGGCCATTGTATGAATTTGATGATTACGAAGCCGACGATATCATGCACACGCTGGCTAAAAAGGCCGACAAAGCAGGGC
>CAYWDC010000163.1:0-1903 GCA_964456955.1 uncultured Gammaproteobacteria bacterium
GTATTTATTATTGTAATTTAAAATCCTGAGGTGATCGGATAGCGACGATCGCACCCATAAGCACGTGGCGTGATACGCGGCCCGGGCGGTCCTTGGCGGCGTTTATGTTCGCTTTTTTTCACTAACTTAATGACCTTTTCTACCACAGGGCGGGCAAAGCCTGCTGTAACAATCATTTCTAAGCTCTCATCCTGCTCCACATAACGTTGTAAAATTGCGTCCAATATTGCATACGGGGGCAGGTTGTCTGCATCGACTTGGTCGGTGGCTAATTCTGCTGTTGGTGGCCGGTCGATGACTGCCTGTGGAATCACTGTAGATAGCATATTTCGGTAATTGGCCAGTCGATAAACGAGGGTTTTTGGTACGTCTTTTAATACCGCAAAACCACCTGCCATGTCGCCATAAAGCGTTGCATAGCCGACCGACAGTTCACTTTTATTACCGGTGGTTAACACCAGACGCTTGCTGTTATTAGAAAGCGCCATTAGCAATATACCACGGCAACGTGCTTGTAGATTTTCTACAGTAGTTGCTGTTAGGGTCGCATTGGCAGATGTTTCCCGTAGTAGATCACAAAAAACGGTAAAAGGTTGTTCAATTGACATGACAGAGTAGTTTACCTTGAGCATTTGTGCCTGCTCTGCTGCACCCATAAGGCTTAGTTTGCTAGTGTAGCGTGATGGCATCATCACCGCCTGGACGTTATCTGCACCGATAGCCTCAACCGCGATAGCTAACGTCAACGCAGAATCAATGCCGCCAGATAGACCCATAATGGCACCAGCAAAGTGATTTTTGTTAAGGTAATCACGGACGGCGAGTACCAATGCTTGGTAAACCAATGGCTCAGTTGCTGGCAGGCTAGTTATCACTTGTTCTGCATCAATAAATTTACCCTGCTGATCGATCTGGATAGGTAAATATGCCGTTTTAAAGTAGGGTGCTTGCGCAATCCGCTTACCCTGTGCGTTCATAATGCATGAACCACCATCAAAAACCAACTCATCTTGACCACCAACAAGGTTGGTAGCAAGGATCGGCAAACTGGTTTCTTGTTGCCGTGCTCGTAACATCGCAACCCGTTGCTGTGGTTTTTGGTGATCAAATGGCGAAGCATTGATGCTAATGATCATTTGTGCTCCTGCTGCTTTTGCTTGGGCAATGGGCTGTGGGTGCCATAAATCTTCGCAAATCGTAATGCCGAATTTTATCCCTTTAATGTCAATGACACAGGGTTTATTGCCAGCAATAAAATAACGTTTTTCATCGAATACGCCATAATTGGGTAGTTGCTGTTTAAAATAGTGTGCAACCATCTTTTGATGATGAATAATGGCGGCGGCATTATACAAACCGTCACCCGTTTTTTGAGGGTAGCCCAAGATGACGTATATATCCTTACAATGTTGCACAATTTGTATCAATGCTTGTTGTATTTGCTGCATAAAGTCTTGGCGTAGTAATAGATCTTCCGGCGGATAGCCGCTTAACGCCAGTTCAGGAAAGATAATGACATCTGCTTGTTGTTCCCTGTTTGCTATGGTGGTAAGAATGCTTGTCTTATTTGCTGTGATGTCGCCAGTATGGGCATTTATTTGTGCCAGAATTACATTGAGCATGCCGAAGTCATTGAATAAAAAGTAAATAATATCATATCGTCGCGTGCCAAAATAGTCAGTATAATCTTTACTTAGTTCTCTGCAAAGGGGAATGACTGATGCGAGCAAATAATGGTTTTACCCTTTTAGAATTGATCATAAGCCTAGCCATTATGGCCATTCTTTTAGGTTTGGCAATATCGTTAAATAGTCATTTAATTGCATATTATCGTCGTGATGTTGCTGCAAAGACCCTGTTGTCGGCATTAAATGCGGCACGAAGCGCGGCTATGAGCCGAGGC
>CAYWDC010000164.1:0-1896 GCA_964456955.1 uncultured Gammaproteobacteria bacterium
ATCCCACACAAGCCATCATATTGGTCGGCCACTCTCTTGGCGCATCTTTATCCGCACAATTATTAGTGGATTACCCAGAGATAGACGGAGCTTTGCTACTCGCAGGAGGTTTCGATCCTCAATTGAGTACACCGCGTTGGTACAATCGTTTCGCTAAAAATAGTATGGTTAATCGATTTATTGGAAACAGCCTTAGAAAATCAAATAAAGAAATGCTGTGGCTACAGGATGATTTGTCAGCGGTTGAATCGAAGTACCCATCAATTAATGCGGCAATTACAGTAGTCCAAGGTAAAAAAGATAAGTTGGTAAATCCGCTGCATTTCGAATCGGCTCAGCAATATTGGCCGCATGCTAAGATGATTCTTTTAGAGAACAGTGGTCATTTCTTGCCATGGCAACAGCAAACGCTAATAGAGCAAGAGTTGCTACTGCTCATTAAAAACAAGCAGCCAAGATAGCGTTTTCATCAACGGTATCGCATTGGTGCGGTGCGATGTTCTCATTAGCATAACGTTTGTAAGCACCTGAAAGAATAAACACTTCAAAAAGCTCTCGGTCTAGATGATTGGCTTTGACTCGTTGCGCCATAATACGAAGTGCCTGTGAAAGCTTCATGCCTGCTTTGTATGGTCTATCAGGTGCGGTTAAAGCCTCAAAAATATCGGCAATACACATAATTCGGTCGCGAATACTGAGCTGGTCAGCTCGTAGCCCACGAGGGTAGCCTGTGCCGTTTAAGTGCTCGTGATGGTTGCCGGCAATATCAGGTACATTTTTTAAATTGGTTGGGTAGGGCAGAGAGGCAAGCATTTCCCAGGTTGCCGTCATATGGCCACGCATTTTTTGCCGCTCTTCATCACTCAAGGTGCCGCGTGTAATACACAAGAAAGCAACTTCATCATCGGTCAATAGGCTATGGGTATTACCCTTATTATTTTGCCAGGTGCATTTGCCTAGTTCGTGTACTCGGGTTTTGTCTTCCTCAGCCATCGATTCTTTACCGATGTTGCAATGCTGTATAAACGCAAAATCTTTATCGAGCTGAAGCAGTGTTTGGTTGAGCAGGGCTTTTTTCTGATCAAGTGTTTGTGGGCTAAACAAATGTTGAGCGCGATAATACTCGAGCTCTAAGTGCTGTTTATAAAGCTCAAAACGTTTTTCGATTAACTCGATGCGGTCAAACTGTGTATGAAGTTTGGTGGCTTTATCGATAACTAATTCAGAGGTGGTGAGTTTGCCGCAGTCATGTAGCCATGCCGCAACTTGTAATTCATAAAGCTCGTCAGTGCTCCAGCGAATATTCGCGAAGGAGCCTTCATCCCAATCGTGAACCGATTTAGCAAGCTCAATGGCGATAGCCGGTACGTTTTGACAGTGTTTACTGGTTACCGGCGACTTTAAATCGATAGCTTTTGCGATCAATGTCACGAACGATTCGAATAATTGTTTCTGGCCCTCTACCAATTGTTGCTTGGCCATCGCTGTTGCGGCCATGGAGGCGATAGATTGCACTAGATAGCTAGTACGCTCATCAAAACTGCGGGGCTTTTTATCTTCATCCAGTGCATTAATTAGCTGCAAGACACCAATAATTTCGTCTTGGTTAGAGATTAACGGAATAGAGAGGAACGATTCTGAGCGGTAATTAAATTGCTTGTCGAATGCGTGGGTGCCAGCAAAATCGAAGTCAGTATTATCATCATAGGTATTGATAATATTGATTGTTTTGCGTTGTAAAAACGTTTGCGCTGACACCAGTGGAGAGGGCTCACCGTTTTCGCGATAAAGCGAAACATACATGGGTTTGTTGCTATCTTCGGTGAAGTTGAGCGAATTATTACGTATAACACGGAACAACAAACGCTTGGAATCTTGCTCATCGATGGTATATAG
>CAYWDC010000165.1:0-1896 GCA_964456955.1 uncultured Gammaproteobacteria bacterium
GGTGATCATCGATGAACAGCATCGTTTTGGTGTGTTGCAACGTTTAGCGTTGCGCGAAAAAGGGGTGCAACAAACGATTTTTCCACATCAACTGATCATGACGGCGACACCGATTCCACGTACTTTGGCAATGACGGTATACGCTGACCTCGATACTTCAATTATTGACGAATTACCACCGGGACGCAGGCCGATACAGACCGCTATAGTTAATAATCGGCGTCGTAAGGAAGTCATTACTAAAGTGCAGCAATTATGTGAACGTGGAGGGCAAGTCTATTGGGTGTGTTCATTGATCACAGCGTCTACGAGGATGCAATGTGCGGCTGCAGAAAAAACTGTGCAAGTATTGCAGCGCGCGTTGCCGCATATAACGATCGCGTTGTTACATGGGCGCCTTAAGTCAGAGCAAAAGCAAATGATCATGCAACAGTTTATTAGAGGGAGGGTTGCACTGTTGGTAGCGACGACGTTGATCGAAATTGGCATTGATGTACCGAATGCAAGCCTCATGGTGATTGACAATCCGGAACGCATGGGACTGGCGCAGTTACATCAACTACGTGGACGTGTTGGGCGTAGCACCGCGGAAAGTTATTGTATTTTGCTTTATCAGGAACCATTATCCCAAAAAGCCCGCCAGCGCTTGGAAACAATGCGCGACAGCAATGATGGTTTTTACATTGCGCAGCAGGATCTAAAATTACGCGGTCCTGGTGAAATGTTGGGTACAAAACAAACTGGCATGGAGCGTCTGCGCATCGCCGATATCATGCGCGATCGTCATTTATTGCCGAAGGTGCAGCAGGCGGCGAGTAAAATTCTAGAAGATTATCCAGATAGCATTGCCTTACTAAAACAACGTTGGATTGGAGATCGAGAACAGTTTACCAAGGTGTAGTAATACTTTGCCTGCGATGTAATGATTTTTTACTGAGATTTTATTGAAGTAGTATTCGCTGCGGCGATTTCTTACCTCTTAAAATTCATGGCGTGCTTGTACCAAAACACCAAGAATTTCATCGTTATAATTTATCGATTGCGGTGTTTGGTTCATTTTGGTGTTGAGGACCTTATAATAGCGTTGTCCGTTTTTGACTATCAATTGGCGAAAAAGTACGTTACCATTTTCCAGACGAATTAATATAAAACTATCATCTTTTATGTCTTTGTCTGGATCAAAGATAAGCAAGGTTGTTTCTGGGAAATCTGGCGACATGCTGTTATCGTTAACATAAACGGCAAAGGCTTTGCGTTTAACACTAGCGTCGGTGTAAGTGATTACTTGTTGACGTTTTTTAACTTTAACACCCTGCTCAGTTACAGAATATTCATATTCTTGTTTTGGCCAGGTTTTTAATTGTTGCCAAGCAAACAAGGGAATTTTTGCCCAACCATCAATACTGTCTAGTTTAAACATATTTAAGCCAAGAATTACTTCCTCACCTCTTAACTGTTCTGGTGTTAAACCAAAATAGTCAGCAATTGGCTTAATTGATGTCATGTGTGGACGTGGGCATGTTCCTGTTACCATTCGATGGATAGTGGGTTGTGGCACACCAGTTCGCCGGGCAAGTTCAGAAGGGCGGATTTTTTCATCAGACAGCAGGTAATTTAGAATCTTGGTTATATTGAGTTTTTCTTTCATAGCAGATTTATTATACTAATACCGAGTATACCAGCAACTCCCAATAGTTTATCGAATTACATAATCACATAAAAAATTCATAATATGAGATTGTTGTGAATTTAATAGCCCTAATCAATATGCTAAAGATATATTTAGCTGTGTTTTTTATTTGGAATTAGGCGAGCACGATTTCTTGTGGACAGTAGATAGTAGTTTTGATTCAAACGATCGTATCCCATGCGGTTTATTATGAATGATACTAATAC
>CAYWDC010000166.1:0-1887 GCA_964456955.1 uncultured Gammaproteobacteria bacterium
CAGAGCATTGAGAGGCGTTGATTTTACTGGCTAATTTTAAGGACGGACTCTCAGGATAACAACGGTTTTCACCCGACCAATAAGGCAAGGTTTTAACGTCTTAGTATTACTATGAGAAAAATATCAAATAGACTGTTTTTTTGGCCCTTGGTCGCCTCAATATTGCTAGTAATTTTGCAGCTTAACCCCTACTCTGGTCTATTCTTGATGATGGCTGGGGGAGGTTTCCTGACGGGAATAGCGTTTTTAGCGTTTTTGGCAGGGTTAACAATTGACTGCCTTAATTACAAAGTCTCTCGTGTGTTTTTAATTATACCACTAGGGTTTCTCGCCTGGTATTATAGCTTAGTAATAGAGCAGCGTTTTCGTATTTTCGCCTACGAATCTGAAGCATCAGATACGAACCCGCAACTGTTGTTAAAGTTTGACCCGCAGCAGCACAGTTTAGTAACCAAGCACGCTGACGAGTTAGTCATTTCGCATAAGATTCCCGTAGTTTTTAGTCGAAGCAATAATTATAAAGATACACTTTTCTTATCGTATCGCGTTGAACATTCAGAAACATGCAAAAGCATTCCCAAGGATAGCCTTTCTCGCATAGGTAGAATTGGTTTTCGCTTTCGTGCTCCGAACGGGGAAGAGACACGCGTTAGAAATCTATGCCGTTTAAGGTTTCCAGAACGTCCGACAAAGAAGATTGTTGAAGTCCACATCAAAGAACCAAAAATTTGGTTGCGAAAAGCGACCATAGAGGAGAACATATTTACACTGATATTTGAAGGAAAAGAGTTAGGCCAATACCGCACAGGCGTGATATACCGTTATCCGTTGTTACCTTTTCCATTTTTTGCCTGTGGCTTAAATTCTGGAGCACCAAGTTGGGACTGTGGTGGTGGTTTTCGTAAGCGACTGCATAAATTGGACACTACTCCACGTATGTCTGATATAGCTAAAGAAGAACACCCTATAGCCATAATGCTAGGACTGAAGCGGTATAGCTTGTCTGATTTAAAGGAGTTCAAAAGCTACCCATTAAATCAGCCCGCATTGCGCGTAATGCGGCAAGAAAGTATACGAGTTACTGAAAGAGTATTTCATGAGCTTGAGCGCCTAATGCGCACACCCAACGTCAGTCAACCATTTGGATTTGAATACTCGCTCGTAGCAAATAAGGAATATTTAAGGGTAAAAGCTGACCGACTTGTCAAAGCATTCATTATATTTGTAAAAGAAGCAGAACGCCATAATTCTTATTCTCTTGCATATGAAAATGCTAATGCAACTGCAACTGCTATTGCAGGGCTCCCACCAGAGCAATTTGCAAAATATAGCCAGAAAATATTTAATATCATTCGAAAAAGTGATTGGACCAAACGTCGACCATCAGTTTACATCCGTGCAGCGGATGCAGGCCAGAACACGTTTGTTAAATATAAATCCGATCTGATTGGTCGCACTGTTCTACGTCCATTTGCCTCCGCACTCGCAATTTGCCGTCTGCCAAGAATTGATAATGACGTGCGTTCATTTCTTAAATCTGAATTTATACGCATTGCTCCTGATTTGGCACAGAAAAACGAAGATTATCATGAAGCTTTATTTCTTGCGCTAATCCGTCATGGAGAACGTAATGCGGTTAAAAGCACACTTGAAAATTACGGCAAAAACATGAGGAGAATACGTTGGTATAATAAGGTTCTAGAATCTCATCATGCAGATCGTAAAAAAATGCCTAATAACTGCATGATTGTTCGTTGGCAATATAAGTATTTACCTGATGAGATGTCAGGACGCTATCGTTAGTTTACAATGCTGTCATTATTTGGTTGCAGTCTAAGAGCCCGTCCATAAAAATGTTGAGTCACTGGAATCAGTTATGATTCAATG
>CAYWDC010000167.1:0-1877 GCA_964456955.1 uncultured Gammaproteobacteria bacterium
GCTATATTCTAGCCCTGCATTGACGACACTGCCCATCTCCATGGAGCACCTTGGCCGCAATGTGGTATTGTCATTTATCGAAGGTGACCTCACACAGCCCATTATTATGGGGTTACTTTGGCAGCCGGCAGAAACACCCGTTGAGGCAAAGCAGATGCAAACCCCAAATGATTTCCCACAGCTTGAAATGATTAGAGCAAAGGACCAAATTCAACTTAAATGTGGTGCGGCAAGTATCACTTTAACCAAAGCGGGAAAGATCTTAGTTAAAGGGAAATATATTTCTAGCCGATCATCGGGCGTGCAGCGTATCCGTGGCGGATCGGTGCAGATTAATTGAGATCAGTCCCTAGAAATAACCGGTAAAATCAGAAAATTTACGTTGTCCTTAAAGGTTTTGTTCTGTGTATAGGCGTTGAGTATAAACACCATTGACATGACGCATCACTCCACCCAAATTTTCACCAGTGAATGATAATGATTTTTCATCAAATAGTAGCACAATACCTGTAGATCAAAATGCAAAAAAGGGGGACTTCTCAAATCGGCATTGACACTATATCTACGCTTTGTTCCTAAACTTTGCCCTGTAACTTTACCCTGTTATTATTGCTATCAATATGTCGCAAACATGGTTTTTACAGTTATTTAATCGGCGCAGATTGGCGTACCCCTACTCCCTATTTTTTGGCTTAATCTGCGGCAGTTTACTCACTCTTTGGCTAACCACCTATGTTATCAACCGCGGACAACACTTCCAATACCGCTATGCCGCAGATAACTTCGGACATATAATGGCATCCATGGCTGCCAAGCAAGCCATGGATGCCACCTTGAATCACGATCGCCTCAGTTTGCAAATACTTCTAGAGGATTTAACTCAACACCCAGCAATTATAAATGCCATTATCTACGATGTAGACAATAAACCCATTGTGCAAGCGGGAATAACAGGGAATCAAATTCTCAATAATGTGCGCTACTTCAATGCTGCGATTGCATTGCACGATACTATTTCCGGCCATGTAACCCTAGCAATCAATACCGCTCATCCTAACAGTGTGCGTCATACCATATTACTGACACTGGTCACTGGCCTATTGGCGATTTTAGCGGGATTATGCCTATATCGAGGAACACGACAAACAGAAATAGTCGGCGGCGATCTAAAAAATAATAGTAAAAGGAAAGAAGACGAGCATGCGGAAACCATCTTGCTCACCCTAGATATTGCTAATACTAGTAGCCTATACCGGCAATTAAATAGCGAATCGCGCCAACAAGTGATAGCTCAGTTTAATCGACACGTTGAGCAAGCGCTCACTTTATATGAAGCCTCCTTGCTGTATGTAGGGGCAAATTCTATCGTACTTTCTTTTAAACAGAGCGATGCGGAGGAATACGACGCTGCATTTAATGCCATTTGCTGCGCCTACATCATCTGCGCACTCAATAAAGAACCCAGCAATTTTTTATTATCGATCAATGCCTATGTTCACGCCAGGCCCGAGGAGACTGTCGCAGCAGGCGCTTCATGGCTGCCATGGTATAACATCACTAGTGCAACTGCTCTTTTAGCTGTAGAAAAATCACTATTCAAAAGCCACGAAATGGCATCTTATCTATTAGTCGACACTACCGAAGACTATGGATGTTTTATGGGTATAGTAGGTTTTCAATCCAGCTACGCTACTTCGATCAACAGTCAGCTTAACCGCTTACATGGTAACAATGGCCGAAGACAGTGACATAAGAGGCTGCCTCCAATGGCAGTATCGATTATCAACACTTGTGAAGACAGCAACCAGATATTGGCAGGCTTATGTGGTACATCCGTTGAGCTTAGTATCAGCTACCAACATGTCGGCAGCTTTTTG
>CAYWDC010000168.1:0-1874 GCA_964456955.1 uncultured Gammaproteobacteria bacterium
CCTTTCTTATTTTCAAGGATTCGAACTACGACTTTTTAAAAAATACCTCCCGATGCAGCCGATTGATGTTCGTAGTGTTTTCGCGACTTTTTAGTTTACACAGCTAATGAATCAATGACTGCAGCCGCTCGTTTTGCCCTGTTGCTTTGTAATGTAACTGCTAATGTATCATAATCTCGAGCGATTTCACTGGCGACATTTAGTTCTTCAGTGCGACGACGTTGCTTTCGTGATTCTACTTCTTTTCCATTTTTTATCGGTTTGAGTACTGCGGCAACGGCACGAAATTGTTTAGTTTGTTTACCGACTCGAGTTGGGTTCTTCTTCGGTTTTTCAGTTTTTAACTTGCTTCGGGATCGAATGTTAGGCTGTAACTCAATTGAATATTGTTCGGCATCTTCTGGCTCAGGGGATCTGCTCGTCGACGAGGCATCTTGGTTTGTTGCTTTTATGCGAGCATCAAAAATTGCTTTATAATGTTATATTTAGTGGTGAACCTCTTTTGAAATTTAGAATTTGAACTTTTATTTTTATGGAAATATGCAGCATCTATATCATCAGAACGTGAGAATTCTGTGTGCGATGTCGCATGTGTAAATTATTTTCTTGCTTTTATTTTGACCGATTTATTCTTAGAAGTTGTATTAATTTCATTTAATTTGAATTAAATAAACGTTATATTTATATCTTGTAATCAATTACAATAATTTATGGTTTCTAGACGTGCGTGCGTGTCTGATTTGTACAGAGATATACATCACGTATACTAATTCATACGTGTGTATGTAAATGTATACAGATATACATCACCAATCTGATTTACAGTATAAAATAGTGTTACAAATTCGACGATATCGGTACGGACTTATAATTTGATTAAAATATCGAAGGCACCTTGTTTTTTAATCAAGATTCTCCTTTTGCCCCGAGGAGGGAAAAGCATAAAAAACTGCTAGAATCGCCGGTTTTGAAAGACGAACCTTTGGGAACGGGGCGTATTTCCTTGTTGTAAGTGGTCGAAATGACTAAGCTGCTTGACGTTGTAACTTCTAGGTCCGCTTCCTTGCCGGACCTACCCGCAATTCTTTTCCTGCGGAACCGGCGAATCGGACCTGGAACCGCCCGGACGGTGCTGAATGGTTGTAGCATCACCAGCGCACCATTTGGAATATCAATATTGCTGTCACTCAGTGCGTACTCGTACCACAAGTAGTGCAGTCGCACGGTCCATCGAGGTGGTGCATAAAGTCTTGCTCGTATTTACCGACCTCCTTTTCTCGATTTCTGGAGGATAGAAGACGTATTTTCATCTTTTTTGGCCAATATTTTCTTTTCTCATCGCATAACAGAAGATGGGACTATTTCTAATGGTAATAATGGAAACAATGGTGGATGTGGTAATAATCGCCTTGGATACATACTACAACCACTTAATACAAGCCCCAGTATTAACTCAAGTAACCACAATCTGGCGGCTGGAAACTGGAGACCCGCGAGGCATAATGTTATCATTAATAATAATGGCGCACAAATGATGCATCAAACTCAACAGCCTCAGCAACCTCAAACACATCACATGCATTCGCATACTCATTCACACATGCACGCGCCAGTTATGCCACTAGCGTTGCCGCGTATTGCACACCCACCCTTACCGTATCCGCCTATTAACGTTGGTAGGGCACGGAGCGCACCGGCTATGGGTACTATGGAAGCTATAGGTGGCATGTTGTCGTACAGACGTTGGCAGGGAACAGCGGCTAGTCAAACACAACAGCAAAACGTCGTCGTCTACGGAGGCAGACAGGGAAGACCGACAGCTATGGCACAACCGTCGATGATGATAAATAGCAATCATAATAATCATGTCCTCC
>CAYWDC010000169.1:0-1861 GCA_964456955.1 uncultured Gammaproteobacteria bacterium
CAAAACCAGCATACATAACATCCTTGTTAATAAGCATGGAGCGGAAGCTTTGCCTGAGAACAAAATCTCTATTCGTGCAAAGGTCTCAGGTTGCCGTTTTAATCTCATTTATAGAGTATTCTCTACTGAAAATAGTTTTTGATCTTCCAGGCGCATCACTGTTAGCTTGCCTCCCCACACACATCCGGTATCCATCGCAAATACATTTTTATGATTGGTCTTGCCTTCCAGAGCTGCCCAGTGACCAAAGATGATACGATCATTTTTGGTTTTACGGTTTTTATAGACATACCAGGGAAAATAGCCAGGTGGAGCCGCATTAATATTCGCTTTAGCATTCAATTCAAGCTGTCCACTCGGCGTGCAGAAGCGCATACGGGTAAAATAATTGGTAATCAGTCGCCAACGTTCTTTGCCTTTAAGGTTTGTGTCCCAAATATCAGGCTGGTTGCCGTACATGTTTTTTAGATAGGTGTGAATTTTTTTACTTTTTAGTACATCTTCAATTTCTTGTGCATATTCTATGGCCTGTTTTAGGGTCCATTGTGGGGGGATACCTGCGTGGACCATAGTGTAGTTCAAATTAGGGTCGTGGTGTAGCAGAGCTTGTTGCCGTAGCCATTCTAATAAAATATCGCGATCAGGTGCATTAAGAATCGAGTCCAGTGTATCCGAACGATTCGGTGTTTTATAACCGGCTGCGACGGCTAATAAATGGAGATCGTGATTGCCTAATACGACGTTTAAACTGTCGCGAAAGTGATACAAGAACCGTAAAGTCTTGAGTGATTCAGGGCCACGATTGACTAAATCACCCACTACCCACAGAGTATCTTTTTTCGGATCGAAGTTGATATAATTTAGTAGGTCTTGCAGTGGCTTTAAACAGCCTTGAATATCACCAATGACATATGAGCTCATAAGAACCCTCTGAAAAACGTAAGCGAGGTAGTCGGTACAAAGTAAAAATAGCCGACTGGCTTTGTCCGCCGCCAGCGTTTAAACCTGTTCAACCACCATGGATGATGGAAATGTATTTTTTGCATCGCTACCGGTGGTGCATATTAAAAAATATTGTCTTTATCAGTGTAAAGAGTGGGGGCAAGTCAATGAAAAAGTCGGGATGGAAACATGAAAAAGATCACCTGCATCTGTTCGCATTTGATAACTACCCTCCATCGTACCGACTTGAGTTTCCAGAACAGCGCCACTACTGTAGGTATAGCTGTCACCAGGTAAAATTCTTGGTTGTTCTCCAATCACTCCATCACCTTTTACTTCCTGTACCATGTTATTTGCATCAGTAATAATCCAGTGACGACTTAATAGTTGTGTCGGAATATCGCTGTTGTTTTCAATAGTAATGGTGTAGGAAAAGGCAAATCGCTGATACTCAGGTTGTGATTGTTCATCCAGGTACAATGTTTTAACAGTGATAGTAATAGGTTGAGCTTGACTCATTTATTTTCCTGCTTATTGACTTGCGTTAGCTGATAAATAGTGGGCACTGAAATCGACACATTCTTTTACGGATAAACGCTTAGGTCTGATATTGGTATTGATATCTAATGCTTTCATTTGTGTTTTTTCCAATAGTTATTTTAATGTATTTCGCAGTATTTTTTAGCATTACTGACATGCTAAATGAATAAGCTGGTTCAATGTGTCGATATTGTCAGCGGAGATAAGACGGCTTGTCAAATGGAGTGTTACTGAGATGACCTAAGAAATAAATTTCGGCAGCTTTGCTGATTACAGGCCTGGTAAAGAATGCGCGAACCTAGGCAATCAGTCACTGATATTTATTAGAGCGAGAAGATAAAATTCAGGCCTTAGTTTCTTTATTGATATAGCCGTAGCC
>CAYWDC010000170.1:0-351 GCA_964456955.1 uncultured Gammaproteobacteria bacterium
GTTCAAGCATGGTTATGGTATAAAGCTATGCGCTAAAAAGCAAGTAAGTGCTTTTAATTATCTTTCGAGATAAAATTAAAATTGTTAATTAGCAATAGATATAAATACACACATCTTTCGTCACATGAGTCGGGGTGCTGAATAGTTCAGTCGGTTTATGGGAAAAGTGGAAGAATAACCCTGGGGAAAAAATGAAAATATCGATGCGAGCAATGCTTGAGGCGGGTGTGCATTTTGGGCATCAAACCCGCTATTGGAATCCTAAGATGGCCCCCTATATTTTTGGGGCACGTAATAAAATTCATATTATCAATCTCGAAAAAACTCTGCCACGCTATTATGAAGCACTGA
>CAYWDC010000170.1:361-1860 GCA_964456955.1 uncultured Gammaproteobacteria bacterium
CTGCGCGTAAAGGCAAAATATTGTTTGTAGGTACGAAATGGGCTGCACGAGATATTATTAAAGAAGAAAGCATCCGCTGTGGCATGCCTTATGTTAATCATCGTTGGCTTGGTGGCATGCTGACTAATTACAAGACGATTCGTAAGTCGATTAAACGCTTAAAAGAATTAGAAACGATGAGTGAAGCAGATGGTTTCCAAGGTTTAACTAAGAAAGAAATCTTGTTACTCAATCGGGAAAAGGCGAAATTAGGGTGTAGTATTGGTGGTATTAAAGATATGGGTGGATTACCGGATGCTTTGTTTGTAATTGATGTTGGTTATGAAAAAATTGCGGTACGTGAAGCCAATAAACTCAGTATCCCAGTGATTGGCATTGTCGATACCAATCATGATCCAGATAACATTGACTATCCTATCCCTGGTAACGATGATGCACTTCGCGCCATTTCACTTTACGTTAAAGGTGTTGCAGAAGCAATCTTAGATGCATGTGCTTCCTTGACTGCTACTGACGAATTTGTTGAAGTTGAAGCTGAAAAAGAAAAGGTACCGAGTCAAGTAGTGAAAAAAGTCACTATTAAAAGTAAGAGCAGCGATAAAGTAACCACTAAGATAGCTGATAATAACATGACTCAAGGAACCACTGAAAAAACTGTCGCAGAGAAGGTGGAGACAGTAGATGAACAACAAGCAATAGCGGCAAACGAGGTAAAACAATGAGCATAACCGCAGCGCAAGTTAAGGAATTACGGGAACGCACAGGTGTGGGTATGATGGAGTGCAAAAAAGCACTTAGTGTAACTAATGGCGATATCGAGGCTGCAATTGAATTTATGCGTAAAAGCGGTATAGCCAAGGCGACAAAAAAAGCTGGGCGTACAGCAGAAGAAGGCGTTGTTGTCATTAAAGTAGCAGTAGATGGAAAGTCTGCTGCGATAGTGGAGATTAATAGTGAAACAGATTTTGTTGCGCGTGATGGAAATTTTAAAAATTTTGCGCTACTGGTGGCTGCACATGCTTTAAAGAATCAGGCTGTAGCTACTGATACACTAATGGCAACTGCTGTAGATGGAGTCAGTTTAGAAGAATTTCGTCGCCAATTAATTGCCAAAATGGGTGAAAATATTAAGGTGCGTCGTGTTGCTTTTATGGCAACCACGGATATTTTAGCAAATTATAATCATGGCGAGCGCATTGGTGTTCTGGTTAGTCTGGAGGGTGGAGATAGGGCATTGGCGAAGGATATTGCCATGCATATTGCAGCAATGCGCCCGCAAGTGATTAGTCAATTACAAGTACCTACTGAATTGGTTAAGAAAGAAAAGGAAATTTTTACCGCACAAGCAAAACAAAGTGGTAAACCTGCAGCCATCGTGGAAAAAATGATTAATGGTCGCATTGATAAATTTTTGGATGAAATTAGCTTGTTAGGGCAAGCGTTCGTCAAAGATCCAACCATTAAAGTGAGTCAATTATTAAAAAACAATGATGCTCGGG
>CAYWDC010000171.1:0-1860 GCA_964456955.1 uncultured Gammaproteobacteria bacterium
GTTTAATAATTATTGTTGTTTATGGACACCTTCAGAGCGCCAAATAATATTTAAAATAGAATAAAAAAAGGCTGTCATCAGACAGCCTTTTCTCTGTACTGAAAAACGGTTTAACGTTCAGACGCTGATTTCGCAACCAGTTGATCAACAACATCAAACATCTCGTTAGTGCTACCGGCATCAGATTGACTTGTCAGGTACTTGCCATCGACAACGATTGCAGGTACACCACGTGCGCCTGATGCTTGCGTGATTTTGTAGGCATTACGAACTTTGCTATCAACGGCAAATGAATTAAATGCATTTTCAACAGTCGTTTTGTCTTTACCAAACGGTGACAAGAACGTAGCAAGTGCATTTATATCGTTAATTTGCTTCTGTTGTACGTGAATTTGTGTAAAAAATGCATCATAAGCGGCATCTGGGACGTTCAATGATTCCATTGTATAAAATGCTTTTGCGTGAAATTCCCAACGCTTACTAAAAATCGCAGGCACTTTTTTAAACTTTGCGTTTTCCGGTTTGTTTTTTAACCAGTTCTTTAGGTGCGGTTCTAATGCGAAGCAGTGACCACAACCAAACCAAAATAACTCGGCAACTTCAACTTTATCGCCAGAAGATACTTTGAATGGTTCTTTCACCAATTGATATTTGCTGCTGTCTAACTTACTGAAATCGGCTGGTGGTTTTGGTTTGCTAGGTGCAACTTCGCTTGTTGTTGCTTGTGCAATTTGAGTTGTCGGTGCTTTTTTCTCAGTAACCGCTGCTGGGGCAGTAATTACTTGTTTAGCTTCAGCTGTTTTATTTTCAGCCGTATCAGCGTTTGCAGACGTTTCTCCTTGGCAGGCGACTAAGGCGCTGGTTAATAATACAAAAGCGGTATTCTTTAAAATTTTTTCTAGTCGTGTTGTTAAAACAGTCATGATTATCTCTATGGTAATTTTGTCGATCTAAATCGTTGTAAAATGTGCCACAAACAGCATTGTCTGTATAGCCATTTTAAAGGGTAATTCGTTAACAGGGTGTAACAAACAGCTTAATTTTCTAATCGCTTAATCAGTCGTTGATATAAATTTTCAAATCCGCCGTTGCTCATGATTAGCACGTTAACATGCTGTTCGTCGTTTAATTGTTGTATTTGTGTTTCAAGTTTATCTAACAATAATTCGGTATTGTTGAATGCGTTGATTTTTTTATTGGTTAATTCATTAATATCCCATTGTACATTTTCGTCAGCAAAAATCAGTGCTTGATTTGCCTGCTCTAATGCATTACTTAGCAGGTGCTTATGCACACCTCGTTTCATTGTGTTAGAACGAGGTTCCAATACGGCAATAATGGGCGCGTCACCAACACTGTTTCGTAACGCTTGCACGGTTTCTGTGATGGCGGTTGGGTGGTGAGCAAAATCATCGAAAACACGAACTCCCCCATCATCATAAATTTTTTCTAAGCGGCGTTTCACTGACTTGAACGTGCTTAATGAGGCCGCAGAGTGTTTTACCTGAATTCCAACATGGTGTGCAGCGGCGACTGCCGCGAGCGCATTTGCCATATTGTGGTCACCAATTAAAGACCAGTTAACTGGATATCGTTCATTGTTATGAATGATATAAAACTCTGATGCATCGTCTTTGATTTTTTCACATGACCATTCAGCTTGTTCATTTTCGTGTGCACTGAAACGCTGATTTTCACTCCATAACCCCATATCTAATGTTTCATCAATCGCCGGTGAATCTGCGTTATGAATCACTTGACCATGTTGAGGGATCGTTTTAATTAAATGATGGAACTGTGTCTGAATTGCCGATAGGTCTTTGAATATATCGGCATGATCAAATTCAAGGTTGTTAATCA
>CAYWDC010000172.1:0-1835 GCA_964456955.1 uncultured Gammaproteobacteria bacterium
ATATAATTGGTTTGTCAAAATATAGCAAAAGATATTTTCTTGATGCCGCTATTGATAAACAATATCTATATTATTTTACTAAGTATTTTTCGCACAATATTCGTTTAGTTACACAAGTATCCAATATTGGTAGACCCGCAGGCGAAACTGAAGGTTTTGCAGTCACAGATGTACAAGGCAATCTATACCGTTGCCGTCGCCTGATTGTCGCTAGCGGCGTAACTAAACCTTACATTCCAGATATTCCGGGTATTGAGCATACCGAAAACTACCAAGATTTTTCTTTTAACCCCGAAGATTACATCGATCAAACTGTATTATTGATTGGTAAAGGCACCTCATCTTTTGAGGTGGCCAATCATCTGATTGAAACCACCCGCGTAATTCACATGTGTAGTCCAGAGTCGATTCGTTTAGCATGGGCGACGCACTTTGTCGGACATTTACGTGCGATTAATACTGAGTTTTTAGATACTTATTTATTAAAAGGTCAAAATTCAGTGCTGGATGCGTGGATAGAAAATATTGAATACAAAGATAATGAATATCTTGTCCAAGTGCGTTTTCCCAATGCCGATAATCAGATGTTAGTTGCAGCCTATGATCGCGTCATTTGCTGTACTGGTTTTCGTTTTGATGCAGGTATTTTCAACCCAGAATGTCGACCAGAAATGGTTTGTAACGGTCGTTTGCCAGCGATGACGACCGAATGGGAAGCGACCAATGTTAAAAATTTATATTTTGCAGGGACACTAATGCAAGTGTTGGATTACCAAAAAACTCATTCCAATGTTATTCAGGGTTTTCGTTTTAATATCCGTGCAATGCCATGGATGTTTGGTGAAAAATACCATGATCGTTCTATCCCTTATCAAGAATTTAGCTGGGATGATGCGCAAGCTTTAGCAGCCCATATCATTTATCGTATTAGCACAGACGGGGCCATGTTCCAACAACAAGGCTTTTTAGGTGATTACATTGTCTTAGATCAAGAGAAGCAAGTTATCCGTTATTATCATGGTTTACCTGTGGGTTATGTGCATTCTAGCCAATTAGGGTGTGAAGCTTGGTATTACTTGCTAACGATGGAATTCGGTCATTCCGAGCAAGATCCATTTAGCATTGCGCGTGAAAAAGACCCTGAAAAAGCCCGAGATGATTTTTATTTACATCCGATGCTACGACGCTTTAAAGGTGACGAGAAACTATACGAGTATCACATCCCTGAGCATTTGGAGAATGACTGGCGACCTGATGCTTTTCCGGGTAAAAGGCCGTTAATTCGTTCTATTGAGTACATTGGTCAGGAAGATCATACAAAATTCCAGCAATCGTATGTCCAGAATCTACGGGCGTTTTTGCAGGAAGAATTCACTAAAATAGCGATTCAATAAACAAGGATATAAATCATGTCGAACAAAGCTTGTGAATGTGTGGACTTATCTCAGTCACAACACCATTTGCGCGAAGAATTTGCCACTGATGTACAAGCGGGATTGAGCGCAACTGAAAAATACTTGCCCATTAAATACACCTACGATCATATTGGTTCACCGATTTTTGAAGAAATCACCCAGTCTGGTCCTTATTACGTAACTCGTACGGAAGATGCGATTTTGCGACAGTACGCAACCGAAATAATGGGTTTAATGCCAGATAATACAGCGTTAGTAGAACTAGGCAGCGGTAGTTCACGTAAAACTTTGCATTTGATTGAAGCTTTGCTAGCCAAACAGGATAAGGCTTTATTTGTTCCGATTGATATTTCCCGTGATTTTTTATTTAAAGTAGCGAAACATCTCAGTGGCGAGTATGCAAAACTACAGGTGCTCGCG
>CAYWDC010000173.1:0-1831 GCA_964456955.1 uncultured Gammaproteobacteria bacterium
ATATAATCTTTTATTATCTTTAAGGTTTTTTGTTGGCTTTGTGTAAGCATTTTTCTACCCTCCTTAAGGAAATTTGGCTATCACCTAGTATAGGGTATAAAAAAGGTACAGTAAAGTGGCTATTAGTTGTTTATTGAATTTTCTGCAAACCATCTAAGTAAGGACGCAATACCTGTGGTATAAAAATACTGCCATCATCACATTGATAATTCTCCATAATCGCAGCTAGTGTTCTACCTAGTGGTAGTCCTGAGCCATTCAAGGTATGTACGAATTCGGTTTTATTCGTTTCTGGATTGCGCCAACGTGCCTGTAAGCGTCGTGCTTGGAAATCCGCAAAGTTACTGCAGGAAGAAATTTCACGGTAAGTTTGTTGACTGGGGAACCATACTTCGATGTCATAGGTTTTTGCTGAAGAAAAACCAGTGTCACCGGCACATAGAGCAACCACGCGATACGGCAAGGCTAATTTCTGCAAAATGGCTTCGCCATTTTGCACCAGTTCTTCCAAATGTTGATATGAGTCCTGTGGTTTAACGATACGGACCATTTCTACCTTTTCAAATTGATGCTGACGAATCAGGCCACGGGTATCTTTACCATATGATCCTGCCTCGCTACGAAAGCACGGTGTCTGTGCGACGTACTTCAATGGTAGTTCTGTCGCATCTAAGATCTCATTACGCACTAAATTCGTTACCGGCACTTCTGCAGTAGGAATAAGCGAATACTTTGCTTCACCGGTAAGCTTAAATTGCTCATTAGCAAATTTAGGCAATTGCCCAGTGCCATAAAGGCTGGCTTCATTAACCAGATAGGGCACATAAACCTCAGTATAATGATGTGCTTTAGTATGCATATCGAGCATAAATTGACCTAAGGCACGTTGCAATTTTGCCAATGCACTTTTTAGCACCACAAAGCGTGCCCCGGTAATCTTTGTCGCTGCGGTAAAATCCATCATACCGAGTTGTTGACCGAGTTCGACATGATCTTTTATAGTAATTGCTGGCAATTCTGTAGCGCCGCAACGACGCACTTCGACATTATCGGTCTCATCAACGCCATCTGGCACACTGTGATGTAAAATATTTGGTACGGTTAACCGTATTATCTTTAGTTCGCTTAGCACTTTTTCATTCTGTTTTTCAAGAACTTTTAGATCACTACTGATTTTTTCGACTGCTGCTAAAAAAAGAGAGATATCCTGTCCAGCCGCTTTTGCCTTACCGATTGCCTTGGCTTGTCTGTTAAGTTGATTTTGCAATGCTTGGGTGGTTGTTTGTAGTTTTTTACGCTTTGCTTCAAGCTTATTGATTTTTTCTACATCCAGGTTAAAGCCACGACGCGCTAACTGTGCCGCGGTGATTTCAATCTCTCGACGAAAATATTTACTATCTAACATATATTTTTTACTCTTGGAAGTAACCAACCATACTGATTCCATCAGAGGTTAGGTAACGATGTTGCTGTTCTACGCAATATGGGCTGTGCTTGCCCCCTACCTTCTTTTTTTAAACACGTTACTTAGCCATATGGCTTAATAACATACCGACAAACGCTGCCATAATGGACAAAATTACACTAAAAAGCACATAGATGAAAGCAGCAATATAACGTTTCACAATCAATAGATGCAAGGCATCGAGAGAAAATGAAGAAAAAGTGGTAAACGCCCCAAGAACTCCGGCTATC
Source organism: uncultured Gammaproteobacteria bacterium (assembly GCA_964456955.1). Taxonomy (GTDB): domain Bacteria; phylum Pseudomonadota; class Gammaproteobacteria; order JABDGN01; family JABDGN01; genus CAYWDC01. Next base: position 1,696 of record CAYWDC010000173.1, read on the forward strand.
AAGAAAACGCGTATATTTTCTGTATAAAAATACCGATTTACCAGCCAAAATGCAAGAAATCCGACGCCAAAGGAACCAATAATATTAACTAACAAAGTACCGTATGGAAAAGTATACAAATTAGTAACAATAATAA
>CAYWDC010000174.1:0-1814 GCA_964456955.1 uncultured Gammaproteobacteria bacterium
AACATGTTCACTCCGCTCACCATGCGTTGGCGAGCATCATCCCCAAAACGAATTTCTTTTGCTGTCATTACTTTTTCCTCTTTCCAAAATAAATTATGCTTCAATGACACCCATGATGTCGTCTTCACGCATCACGATTAAGTCTTCACCATCGATTTTAATTTCGGTGCCGGCATACTTTCCAAACAACACTTCATCGCCAATTTTTAACTCAACAGGACGGATATCGCCATTGTCCAGTAGCTTACCTGAACCCACGGCAAGTACCTTGCCACGACTTGGTTTTTCCGTTGCTGTATCTGGAATCAAAATGCCACCCTTCGTGGTGGTTTCTTCTCCCAGACGGCGAATCACTACACGATCATGTAATGGACGTATCTTCATTAATGTTCTCCTAACCATTTTAATTAATACCAAAAATAATCGAACAATTCTAACTAGCCAAGCCCTGATGTCAAGCACTACCGATTAGTTTTTTTTCTTGTGTCGATATTCACCCTCAAACGTCCGCTCTCGATGCACATGGTGCTGATCATAAACTCGGCGCTGAGTTGCTCTACTCAAAGTCAGGAATTTGACAACGCATTGCCGAATTGGTGGGGAAAAACAAAGCAATCCCAAAATATCGCTGAAAAAACCAGGAATGATCAATAATATTGCTCCCAACATGACAAACGGTGTATCAGCAAAATCTTCTATCGATGCTGACTTACCAGCGCGTATTTTCCGCATGACGATACTCGCAGCACGAAAGCCTTGTTCACGTAACAACACGACACCAACTCCGATTGAGGCAATGATCAACAACAATGTCCAACCGACACCTAGCCATCTACCCACCCAGATAAAGCTAGTAACTTCTAGGCAAATCCAAAGTAAGACAAACGCTTTTACCATTAAGCTTTCCTTTGTTTTTGCATAGTAATACCTTTTTGAATCAATTTTTAGCCAGTTTTAGTGTTGCTTGTTATATGGGTTAAGTATGAGCAATTCAAGACCATAACAGAAAAAATCTTCTGTAGTATATCCACTTAGCTATTTAATAGTACTATTTTTGCACAAATACAGTGAATCACCATCGATATGATATCTCACTTAATCCATCAGGATCGCCAATGTAATCTAAATCAAGTTGCATCAGCCAATTCCTACAAAGCGAAAGTTACAACTAATAAATTGCATAGCTGAATTTATAAATTCTCGCTAGACACTGTGTCGACAATAAGGGATAATTTATTAATTATTTTTCAAGTAATGTGGAAATTAGTATAAATTTCCTGCAAGTTAACGACAAATAACCCATTATGGAAGCTATTATGGATATACGTAAAATCAAAAAACTCATTGAATTAATCGACGAAACCACGGTGATGGAGATCGAAATCAAGGAAGGTGAAGAATTACTACGAATCAGCCGAGGATCGGTGCAAATAGCTCCTGTTTCGACACCAATTGTTGCACAACAGCCTACTGCGGTTGTTAAGCCTACAGCTGATGCAACTGCTAAGACAGAGACTAACAATTCACTCAATGGACACGTTGTCAAATCGCCCATGGTCGGTACCATGTACGCTTCGCATGCTCCAGAGGCGGATCCGTTTGTTAGCATCGGTGACCACGTTAATAAAGGCGATATCATCTGCATAATTGAAGCAATGAAAATGTTTAACCAAATCGAGGCTGATGTCACCGGCACGATCAAAGCGTGTTTGGTTGATAATGGCGATGCAGTCGAATATGACCAACCTTTATTTATCATCGAAGAAGATTAAACTATGACAAAAACGAATAAAAAAACGATCAAAAAAATCGTC
>CAYWDC010000175.1:0-1785 GCA_964456955.1 uncultured Gammaproteobacteria bacterium
TCGCGCAGACAGTCCAACGAGCAAAGTGCGCTCTTCCATGCTTTGTACATAGTATTCACCAGTGGTGCCGCCGATAATAATACCGTGAACACCCGATTCACATAGATAATTGATGATAGTGATAAACCCAGCTTCATCAATAGTACCGTCACTGTGGTAAGGCGTGATAGCGGGCGGATAGATACCGTTAAAATTCATGTTCAAATAATTCTAAGAGCTTAGGTTTGATTTGTGTATACAAAGTGTATACACTAGCTCAATCTAAAATAAAGTGCAAGTCTCTTTTTATTCGAATGTCACGAAAGTCATTAACAAAAATAAATTTATATGAAGAATTGCGTCGGCAAATAATCACCATGGTGATTAAGCCTGGCACGATATTAGATGAAAAAAGTTTGGTTACTCGCTATAAATTATCGCGCACACCAGTGCGTGAAGCACTCATTCGCCTGTCCGCTGACGGTTTGGTAGACATACATAAAAATCGAGGCGCAATGGTAACACTGCTAGATATCCAAACCTTACAAGCCGTTTTTGAAGCCAGTGATTACATCGAGCGCGCTTATGTCCGCCTTGCCTGTTTGCGCCGCACACAAGATGATTTGAAGACCATCGAAACATCAATGTTGGCATTTGAACAGGCACTGGCAAATAAGGATATTATTGCTATGGTTGAAACTAATACACAATTTCATTTAGATATTGCAGCAGCTTCGCGCAATCAATATTTTGTTGACAGCTACAGACGAATATTGGCAGACCATGAACGTATAGCGCAATGGATTTACAGCGATACGTTAAATGGCCACCAGCAAATGAACGCAACCATATTGCAACAACATCGAGAAATCTTTGCTGCGATTAGCGCAGGCGATGCCGATACTGCCGAGCGGGTTTCCATGGAGCACGCGATGATTTGTAAAGATAACGTACGGGAAATGTTGAGTAATAGTGACGGTTGGTTGAATGGCATTCCATTACCTGACCAACAAATACAGTAACCTTGCTAGACTAAGGACTGGCGACAATTTAGTTAAGATTACTTCGCCCAACCAGTAATGGTTTTTACTTCTAGAAAATCTTGCAACCCCCAAACACCCCCTTCACGTCCATTACCCGATTGTTTAAATCCTCCAAATGGAGCGCCTTCACCTGCATAGTTGCCATTCAATTCCACTACGCCAGAACGCAAGCGTTTTGCCATACGTTTTGCACGCTCCATATCAGAGGTTTCAACGTAATTGGTCAAACCGTAAGGCGTGTCGTTAGCAATGGCAATGGCTTCTTCTTCGGTATCAAATGGCATCAGCGCTATAACAGGACCAAAAATTTCCTCGCGAGCAATTGTCATGTCGTCAGAGACATCGGCAAATACTGTGGGCTTAATGTAATAGCCACCTTGTAAATTCTCTGGTAGTTCAGGTGCGCCTTCGCCACCAGTAACAAGCGTTGCACCTTCAATAATACCCGTATGTATCAACCCTTGAATTTTATCAAAATGCACCTTGGATACTACGGGGCCTAAATGATCGCCTGAATTTAAAGCGTCATTTAATTGGATGGATTCAGTAACGGATTTTGCGGTTTCTACTGCTTTTTCGTAAATGGAACGTTGCACCAACATACGCGATGGTGCATCGCAGGATTGACCAGAATTGTGCATTAACCGCATCACACCACGTTCAACAGCCTCGGCATCTGCGTCGGCAAAAATAATATTGGCACCTTTACCGCCTAACTCTAAACTCACTCGTTTGATACTGTCGGCAGCATTTTTGGTAATGT
>CAYWDC010000176.1:0-1778 GCA_964456955.1 uncultured Gammaproteobacteria bacterium
GTCTTATACCTGCTTGTTCTTGGGTTTTGTCAAAGAAATACGGTAGCTTCTGTTTTTTCTCTAATAGTATGAGGATATTTTGACTCGCACAAGCGTTTCTAACCGTTTCTATATAATAATCCATTTGTGCCTTACTTCTAACCAGAAAACAATACAGATTACCATCCATATCCAAACCAACGTAGCTGCCCATTGTGTCGAGCAAATAGAACTCACAAATATTATATTTGTTAAGGAAAAGATCAAACTCAGTTATAAATTTTGTTGATCTTAAAAACGAGCCTGGCAAAGTCTTAATGGCTTCAATGACTGGTAGCGACCATTGTTGAAAATATTTTCTTCGTAAATTTAATATTGTAGTTTGTATATGACCAATAAAATCTTGTTCATCTTTTGCAATAAAATGATCAATGATCCCCTTATTAAAGGCGTTAATTGCCAGCTGATTATTGATTTTACTGGTTAACAATATTTTTTTTATTGGATGTTGTGATAATTTTTCACACACATCGACACCATTCATCTGCGGCATAAATTGATCAACAATAAGCACCGTATAATGCGCAAAACGTTGTGCTTGCAATATAATGTTTCTTATGTTTTTAACATTGACATTAATGGCGCAATCAACCGGTTTTTCTAGATCAGAAATATCTATTTTTTGCAGTATATTTGGCTGCAAGCTTGGTTGGGCGTTAATAGCATGCAAAACCGTGTTAGGATCGGTATATACCTGAAAATTTAATGAACCTGGCAAGCGTAATGACAAACTATCAAGAAAGGTTGATTGATCGTCTAGAAATGCTACTTTCCCTTGAAAATAAGCACAGATTGGTTGTGAAATCTCCATTGCATCACCTATAAAGATTGTAAATAAAAATAAATATGTCTAACACCTGATTAATCATGTAAGTAATTGTCGTAATCTCGTAAATTAATCCGGGAGAGATTTCGCTGCAAATTAGTCATTTCACTTTTCAATTTCCTACTAACCTTTGACAGTAAATCTAATTGTGTATTGTTAACAATAGGCAATAATAATTCATTAGATTCGGCAATTTTGTATGCTTCTATAAGCTTAGGCAAAAATAATGCGATAGATTCCACTCCAGACTCCAGCGTTATTAACGAATTCTTAATATCGTGTGGTAGTTGACTCATCATTTAGTTACCTTTTCATTTATTTAGTTAAAACACCCATTGATCTTTTACGGTGCCAAATAACATAAGCTGCGCTTAGTAATTTGATGTTATGTAGAGTTGATGCTGCAAGCGACGTTTTTGAGTGCAAACATGTTAAAGTAAAGTGATCATTGTCTTCACCTTGTTTAAGAGTGCGCAACAAAATATTGCCATTTTCTAATTGCACTATGCAATTGTAATTTACAAGTTGATTAATCTGCTTACCATACACTCTAATACCAGCAACGTAGTCACCTGCAACAAAAAACGGGGCCATGCTATCGTCTTGCAACCGTAATTCAATGGTGTCATGATAATGTTTTTTAAATAATTGAAGCTCTTTCATAATGTCTTGATCTTCAGTGCTAATCGATGGTCTTTTCTCATTAACAGCTAAAATAGTATTTAATGTTGAATAATCTGGAATAACTGTTGGACCTTGCCCTCTACCAAATAACAACCAATCTAACGTACAAACAACACCTTCTTTCGCCACTCTTGCAATGACTTTTTTTGCTCCAACTTTACTGAGACCACCATGTCGAGCTATTTCCCAACCGATTAACGTTTGTGGTTTAATGGTAGAGTACGTACAC
>CAYWDC010000177.1:0-1763 GCA_964456955.1 uncultured Gammaproteobacteria bacterium
TACTCGAGCTTTCGATTTACGATGGTGTTCCACATTTGTTAACACCGGTAATTAATGATATGAAGCGTGCCGCTAATGCATTACGCTGGTGCATTGGCGAAATGGAGCGACGTTACCGCTTGATGTCGGCGTTAGGTGTACGCAATCTCAATGGCTTTAATGATAAAGTCCGCAGTGCAAAAGCAAAAGGTAAATCACTGAAAGATCCTTTGTGGCAATCGATGGAAGATGGAAAGGAAAGTGCACCGCAACTAGAAGCGCTACCATATATCGTGCTTTTGATCGATGAATTTGCTGATATGATGATGGTCGTTGGCAAAAAGGTCGACGAATTGATTGCTCGTTTATCACAAAAAGCGCGTGCTGCTGGAATTCACTTGATCCTTGCGACACAGCGTCCATCAGTTGATGTGGTTACTGGTTTGATCAAAGCAAACATTCCTACACGCATTGCCTACCAAGTGTCTTCACGTGTTGATTCACGCACCATTCTCGATCAACAAGGGGCAGAACAATTACTCGGACAGGGCGACATGCTGTATCTTGAGGCGGGCATGGGGCAACCAATCCGTGTGCATGGTGCATTAGTTGCTGATAATGAAGTGCACAAAGTTGTATGTGATCTAAAAGCAAAAGGCAAGCCAGTATATTTAGATGCAGTGACCGAAGATGGTGTCGATGTTGGCACATCACGTGCCGATGTGCCAGGATTAAATCTGGGCGATGATAATACAGTTGATGAGTTATTTGATCAAGCGGTAGCAATCGTCGCAAAAACCCGGCGCGCCTCGATTTCTAGTGTGCAGCGGCGTTTAAAAATAGGTTATAATCGTGCCGCGCGGATACTCGAACAAATGGAAGAAGAGGGCATGGTCACGTCAATGGGAACCAATGGTATGCGTGAAGTATTATTACCATCGAGTGCAAAATGAAAACGAGTAAAAAAATTTTTCTCTGTTGTTCATTTGTATTATTGGCATTGTTGGCAACGCAAGCGCGAGCGGTATCGGCAACCACTGAGCTGGGTTCACTGTTAAAAGATATTAGTACGATTCAGGGTAAGTTTGTGCAAACCGTTTATGATCAAAACAATAAGCCCATTGCCTTGAGTAATGGTATATTCATGTTGCAACGTCCCAATCGTTTTCGTTGGCAGGAAAACGCTCCATTAAAACAATTAACTGTCGCTAACGGTAAGCATATTTGGTTTTATCAGCCAGATTTACAACAAGTGAGTGTTGTTAGCATGTTAAAGGGACATAATCAGCAAATACCACTTGCCATTCTCAGTGGTTCAACAATTGCACTGAGTAAAAAGTATGCTATTAGTGAACCAGATGGCAACCATTTTATTCTGTTGTCTAAGGCAAAAAATGCACAATTTTCTCGCATTGAGTTGACATTTATCAACAATAAAATTCAGCAAATGAAGTTATTTGACAATCTAGGGCAGAAAACGATAGTAAAACTTAAACAGTTAAAATTGAATCACGAGATTGCTACTAATAAATTTCACTTTACCATCCCGAAAAATGTCGATGTGATTTATCGTTAAATTCAATTGTAAAAATTTAATTATTATATATTTTTATAAAAACTGATTTAGCATAACGATATTGCAACTTATTAACATCATAATTATCAACGATTGTGCTAGAATCATTTTATGAGTGCTCTTTTTTCTCTTGCAAGCAATGAATTTTCCCCGCTAGCAGCACGCATGCGCCCACAAACACTGGAGCAATTTTGTGGTCAAGAACACT
>CAYWDC010000178.1:0-1748 GCA_964456955.1 uncultured Gammaproteobacteria bacterium
CATTGATATATTATGCTAAGAGATTGTCTCATCTCTTCCACTCGCGCCAAATATCGATCATAACAATCACCTCTTTTGCCAATAACGCCTTGAAAATTTAAGTCATTATAAACTTCATAAGGTCGTTTTTACGTAAATCCCAGCGCACTCCAGAACCTCTTAACATTACACCGGAAAATCCCCAATCAATAGCCTCTTTGGCATCTGATTTAATTAAACCTGGCATGACCTGTGGGAACGGCTGCAGCATGATGGTATCTGCGTTGATGTCGAGTCGCTGTTTTAGTTCTTGCCAAATTTCTTCGGTAATAAATGGCATGAAAGGATGCAACAATCGCAGACTGTTTTCTAATACATGTAGCAGGGTTTGTTGTGTGCCACGACGTTGTGCCGTACTAGTAACACTGTTATAAAGTATGGGTTTTGCAAATTCCAAATACCAGTCACAGTATTCATTCCAAATGAATTCGTAAATAACCTGTGTCGCTAAATCAAAGCGATAGTGCACCAATTGTTTACCTACATCTTTAATCGCGTCCTGTAATCGTGAGATGATCCAATCATCAGCGATGCTTAGTGTAACATCACCCGTTGTTAAATCTTCTGTATTCATTAATACGAAACGCGCGGCATGCCAAATCTTATTACAGAAATTGCGATAGCCTTCTAAGCGTCCCATATCGAAACGAATATCGCGACCAGTAGATGCCAGTGCACAATAGGTAAAACGTAGTGCATCCATGCCGTATGCGGCAATACCTTGGGGAAACTGCTTACGGGTATTGGCGATAATCTGGTTAGTATGATGTGTTTGCATTAGGCCATCTGTTCGTTTGGCAATTAAATCCTCCAGTGAAATGCCATCGGCCAGGTCAATCGGGTCGAGCACATTACCTTTGGTTTTTGACATTTTTTGTCCGTGCTCATCACGGATCAAACCCGTGATGTATACATCATGAAACGGAATTTTGTCGGTAAATTTGAGTCCGAACATGATCATCCGTGCCACCCAAAAAAAGATAATGTCGAAACCAGTAACCAACACATTGGTAGGGTAAAATTGTGTTAATTCGTCTGTTTTTTCCGGCCATCCCAAGGTAGTGAAAGGCCATAAAGCCGATGAAAACCAAGTATCTAGTACGTCAGTTTCTTGTCTTAGTTTAACGTCACTAGCTAGCCCATATTTGCTTCGCACGGCAGCTTCATCCGTAGCAACATAAACATTACCTGTCTCGTCATACCATGCTGGAATACGATGCCCCCACCATAACTGGCGGCTAATACACCAGTCTTGAATGTTACGCATCCATTGAAAATAAGTATTCTTCCAATGGTCTGGGAAGAAATGTATTTGTCCATTTTCTACCGCTTCGATCGCCGGTTGTGCTAGTGGTTTGGTATTGACGTACCACTGGTTGGTGAGATAGGGTTCAATCACTGTGCCACTACGATCGCCAACCGGTACGTTGAGTTTATGTGATTCTATTTTTTCCAGCAGATTTGCCGTTTGTAAGTCTTTAACAATTTGCTCACGTGCGGCAAACCGATCCATGCCTTGATAAATTGATGGTGCATTTTCGTTGAGTTTTGCATCCGGTGTCAGCATGTTGATGGTTTCTAAATGATAGCGTTGTCCGATGATATAGTCATTGAAATCATGTGCTGGTGTGATTTTGACACAGCCGCTGCCGAATGTTCTATCGACATCATCGTCAGCGATGATCGGAATGCGGCGTTCGGTTAAAGGT
>CAYWDC010000179.1:0-1744 GCA_964456955.1 uncultured Gammaproteobacteria bacterium
ATATTGGGACAATGTGTTTTCGGTTTTTTTAGAAGCATATCGTGCCGGTCGCACTCCCAACCCTGACGTCCTGTGCAACAAAGAAATTAAATTTAAGGCATTTCTCGATTACGCACAACAGCAATTGGAGGCTGACTTAATTGCCACCGGACATTATGTTCGTAAAAGACTGCATAACAAACGCTATGAATTAATGAAAGGTTTAGATCCAGCTAAAGATCAAAGTTATTTCTTGTATTTATTAAACCAAGCACAACTTGCAACGACCTTGTTTCCCATTGGTGAGTTAGAAAAAGTTCATGTACGACAAATCGCTGCAGAAAACGGGCTTATTACGCATAATAAAAAAGATAGTACCGGCCTGTGTTTTATTGGTGAACGTAAATTCAAAAAATTTCTTAGCCAATACCTTCCAGCGCAGCCGGGCAATATTGAAACGCTTACAGGTGAGATAATTGGTACTCACGATGGACTGATGTATTACACCTATGGACAACGCAAAGGCCTTGGCATTGGAGGAAAAAAGAACAGCCCGGAGGCAGCTTGGTATGTTATTGATAAAGACTTCAATAAAAATACATTAATCGTTGCCCAAGGAAAATTGCATAAAAAACTTTTTAGCAAAAGCTTAGTTTGCCATCAATTGCATTGGATTGCCGGTACAACACCACCGATGCCCTATTTCTGCCAAGCGAAAACCCGTTATCGTCAGAACGATAAGAACATCGATTGTACGATCAATATGCATAATGAAACGCAAGCTGTAGTCAATTTTAATACCATGCAACGTGCAATAACGCCAGGACAATCGGTCGTATTCTATGCAGATGATATTTGTCTCGGTGGAGGAATTATTAATTAGCAACAACAACTACCAAAATATAACATTAGCACTCGCTGGAGTCGCGCAAGCCGCAAATCTGGTCAATGAATTAGCACAACATGGCAACTGCTTGGAAACTGCATTTACCAGTAGTATTAATAGCATTTATACACTTGACAGTGCTTCAGTAACGGAAATTTATGGTGGCCTTGTCGGCATCCATCTCGGACTTTTAAAGTTGGTTGATTTGTTGAACTATCCGCAGCGAAAGTTTCACCAGGATGTTATGCGCTATTTTATTGGTATGCTTATGTTAGAACGCAAACTCACGCGACGCCCTAGTATAGTCAATGACTTACGCGCTCGTTTACAAATCATTATCCGTCAAGCTGATTATTTCTCTCCAGTACATCCGATGGTAATGGAAAATCTAGCTAATCTGTACAGCGAGGTCATTGCACCGATTAATCCACGTATCATCATTAGCGGTAAAGCGGAATATTTACAAGCAACCGACCTTATTCATAAGATACGTGCCTTATTGCTCGCCGGGATCCGCTCAGCAGTATTATGGCGGCAACTCAATGGGTGCCGTTGGCAACTATTATTGCAGCGCAAAAAAATCATTTCAACCTGCGAATCCATAGTAAACGGCTATTAATGTATACCTTTTCATAGGCCTTTGGTGGTATTTATTCTATGCTATAATAAATGACAATTTTTTCTAACTAACGTAACCATATCTATGGAATTGGATGCATTAACAGCGATCTCCCCTATTGATGGTCGCTATCTCACTAAGACTGCCGCATTACAGCCGCTATTATCAGAATTTGCACTGATGAAATATCGTTTATATGTGGAAATTAAGTGGCTACAGGCGCTAGCGAATTGTGCTGAGATCACAGAAATAAATAGCAT
>CAYWDC010000180.1:0-1737 GCA_964456955.1 uncultured Gammaproteobacteria bacterium
GCAATATACCGCGCGTTTCAGTCGTATCAACCTCGCCTAAATCGCCTTGTAAAAAAATGAGGTGTCCAGGAAGCAACTGTTTTGCTAATTGTTCACCGAGTGGTAAGGTATCATTTTCATTGCTTAGTACTAGTTGTTGTTGAGTTTTCACAATGCCACTATATTATAAAAACAGTGCAAAATATAGTACAATATTTACCATTCTTGTGTTGGATAGAATGTGTGAAAATTGCTACCTGGAACGTTAACTCACTCAAAGTTCGACTCGAGCAGGTGCTACAGTGGCTTGTGGACCACAAGCCCGATGTGATGGCCTTGCAAGAAACGAAGGTGACCGATGAAAATTTTCCTCTCGAGGCGATCCGGCAAGTCGGTTACCAAGCGGTGTATTCTGGACAAAAAACCTATAATGGTGTGGCGATCTTAAGCAAGTTACCAGCAACAAAGGTAATAAGCGATTTTCCTACTTTTGGTGATCAGCAGCGTCGCGTTTTGGCGGCGACTATTAAAAACGTACGCGTGCTCAATTTATATGTACCTAATGGAGGAACCGTTGAGTCAGATAAATACCTTTATAAATTGGATTGGTTAACTCATCTCAACCGTTACGTGCAACAACAATTGACTCAATATCAAAAGTTCGTTGTACTTGGAGATTTTAATATTGCGCCGGCAGATATTGATGTGCACGATCCTGAATTATGGAAAGACTCGGTGTTATGTAGTGACAAAGAACGTGCCGCCTTAAAAAAATTGCTTTATTTAGGCTTAGTCGATGTTTATCGATATTTAAACGAAGGAGCAGAATATACTTGGTGGGATTACCGTCAAGCAGCATTCCGCCGTAACATGGGGTTGCGCATCGATTTAATCTTGGCAAACAAAGGGTTTGCTAGCGATTTTACGCGGGTTGTTATCGATAAATTGGCGCGAAAATGGAAGCGTCCCTCTGATCATGCTCCGGTGTTAGCAGAGCTTAAATAACCGTTTGGCTGTGCCTTAAAGTATTCATTTCTCAATCATCAATCGGATGACAGCAGTAAAATTTGTCACGACTTTTGATTTTCTCGGTTTGGGTTCAACAACAGCTGATTTAGCTTGTCTACATTGACTGTTTTTGCTATAATATTTCCGTAAGTAGATCGTGAATAAATGTTATGAAAGATGCGATACATCCAAAATATGAAGAAATACTAGTAAGTTGTAGCTGTGGCAATCGCTTCAAGACGCGTTCAACGGTAGGGAATGATTTACATATCGAGATCTGTTCACATTGCCATCCTTTCTATACAGGCAAACAAAAACTGGTTGATACCGCTGGTCGGGTCGATAGCTTCCATAGGCGCTTTGGACAGCGTCGCAGTGTTGGCAATAAATCTTTAGGATCTAAATAACCCATTATTTTTTCCAGGTGTAGTAGTAAGGCCGGCTGGGTTATGCAATTTTTTTAGACCTTCTCTTTTATTCGTGCAGCACGGCCACGCAATTTGCGTAAATAATATAATTTTGCTTTGCGTACATCACCGCGACGTTTTACTTTGATATCGGCTACCAAAGGACTGTGCGTTTGAAAAGTTCTTTCTACTCCTTCGCCATGTGAGATTTTGCGCACGGTAAATGCAGAGTTTAAACCACGGTTTCGCTTCGCAATAACGATGCCTTCAAAGGCCTGCAAGCGTTCACGATTAGCTTCTTTTATTTTTAGATTCCGTATTTAGCTTTAAATTGTAGTGACTG
>CAYWDC010000181.1:0-1736 GCA_964456955.1 uncultured Gammaproteobacteria bacterium
ATTTGTCATGGATGCATTTGCTACTGCTCATCGGATACAAGCCTCTACTTATGGCGTTGCTGAATATGCACCCACTGCGGTTTCTGGGCCTTTATTGCAAGCAGAATTGGCGGCCTTAAAAAAGATCACCGAGCAACCAGAAAAACCATTCGTTGCTGTTGTCGGCGGGGCTAAAATTTCTACAAAATTAACGGTATTAGAGCAGCTGCTTGACAAGGTTGACCAATTAATCGTTGGTGGCGGCATTGCTAATACCTTTGTGGCTGCTGCTGGTCATGCTGTGGGTCGGTCACTCTATGAACCAGACTTGGTAATGACGGCGCAGGCATTAATGGCACAGGCAAAAAATAATGGTAAACAAATCCTCTTACCGCTAGACGTAGTTACGGCAACTGCATGTTCTGCTACAGCGGTAGCGCACGTTAAATCGGTGGGCGAAGTTGCTCCCGAGGAAATGATTCTGGATATCGGTCCGCAAACAGCCGTACAATACGCTGCTCTGTTAAAGGAAGCAAAAACGATTGTCTGGAATGGTCCCATAGGCGTATTTGAATTAACCTCGTTTGCTGCTGGTACCAAAGCACTGGCGAAAGCCATTGCTACTAGCACCGCATTTACTGTTGCTGGTGGCGGTGATACTTTAGCAGCGATTGATAAATACCATTTTCGAAATAATATCAGTTATATATCCACGGGTGGCGGTGCGTTTTTGGAACTACTCGAAGGCAAAACGTTGTCTGCGGTGGCGATACTCGAGCAAAGAGATAAGACATGATGCAGGATTTTTTACTTAAACGTACGAAGATAGTGGCTACGCTGGGACCCGCAACCAGCGATTTGCAAGTGATTAAAGATTTGATAAGTGCCGGGGTTAATGTTTTTCGTCTAAATTTTTCCCATGGTACTTCTGAAGAACATAAAAAACACGCCAGTTATATCCGTGAGGCGATGAAAAGCTTGGATACTCGGGTGGCAATTATTGCTGACTTGCAAGGGCCAAAGATCCGTATCGGCGCTTTTAAAGCAGGCAAAATTGCCTTGCGACAAGGACAAAAATTTATTCTGGATGCCGAATTTAGCCTCAATGATGGTGACCAAACGCAAGTGGGCATTGCTTACAAAAATTTACCTCAAGACGTGCAAGTTGGCGATAAATTATTACTGGATGATGGGCGTGTGGTTTTTGCTGTTGATAATATTATAGGCAGTAAGATTTATTGCACCGTTGAGGTCGGTGTTGCATTATCCAGCCACAAGGGCATCAATAAGTTCGGTGGTGGCTTGTCTGCAGAGGCGCTTACCGAAAAAGATAAGACTGATTTGCTCACCGCAATAGATATTAACGCAGATTATATTGCCATTTCTTTTCCGTGCAACGCCGCAGATATGCATTATGCACGCAAATTAATGCATGCTGCCGGGGGGAATTCTGGGCTAATTGCTAAAATTGAACGTGCTGAGGCTATGCAGGCAATCGATGAAATCATCAACGCCTCTGATGCGGTTATGGTTGCACGTGGTGATCTTGGCGTAGAAATCGGTGATGCGGCTTTGCCAGCAGCACAGAAACACATTATTCAGCGGGCACGCGCTTTGAACAAAGCGGTGATTACCGCGACACAAATGATGGAATCGATGATCGAAAACAACATTCCTACACGTGCCGAGGTATTTGATGTCGCCAACGCGGTATTAGATTATACCGATGCGGTGATGTTGTCTGCAGAGACAGCAAC
>CAYWDC010000182.1:0-1680 GCA_964456955.1 uncultured Gammaproteobacteria bacterium
AATCATCTTAGTTAATCTTAATAAGTGTTATTACAAGTTTATCCAGCTTATCACAACACGCACCGCACCGCCTAGCAGACTCAATCGACAACAAATAATGAGCAAAAAAGCCATTTAACACCGCCGCCTCAGCAAAAAGCGCAAGTGTTGAAGTTACCTATTTTTAATCTTTGATTTATCGCTACATAATCAAGTTGTTATTTTTTCAACTTTGCTCCTGTATTTGCTAAAATAGCATATCATTTTAAGCCACGATAGACTTGAAACATGCGTACCCAAACACCACGCGAAATACCATACAACTATACTTCTTGTGAGGATCGCGATATTGTTACTCGTTTCCTTGGTGAAACAGCTTGGCAGTTAATCACCGAGCTGCGCACTGCGCGTCGCACTGGACACTCTGCGCGGATGCTTTTTGAAGTACTCGGTGATATGTGGGTGGTAACACGGAATCCTTTCATTCAAGATGACTTGCTAACGCATGACAAACGTTGGCGGTCGTTAAAACATGCCTTAATGCAACGCCTAGACATGATAAGCCAGCGGGCTAATAACAATAAAAAAGTATTTGCATTAATGCAAAAAGCCCATACAGCAGTTACCGATTTTAACAACAATTTGCAACAACAACAGCGGCTGCGACGGGACATTCTGCGTAAATTAAGCAAGGTAACAGACAAAGATAATATTTGTTTCGACGGGCTATCCCGGATTGCGCATGCCACCGATGCAACCGACTGGCGCGTTGAGTATCCATTGGTCGTCATTAAACCGAACAGCGAAAATGAAATACCACGCATCGTCAAAGCCTGTATTGAATTAAGATTAAGCATTATCCCGCGTGGTGGTGGCACCGGTTATACTGGCGGTGCAATTCCGTTAACGCCATTAACTGCCGTAGTTAATACCGAGAAATTGCAACAACTTGGCAATATTGAAATGCAGACTTTGCCTGAAACCAACCAAACCGTTGCCACCATTCGCGCTGAAGCTGGCGTGGTAACACGTCGAGTTGCCGATGCAGCAAAGTTAAAAAACTTAGTATTTGCCGTCGACCCTACCTCACAAGATGCCAGCACCATTGGTGGTAACATTGCTACCAACGCCGGTGGTAAAAAAGCGGTGCTATGGGGGTGTACATTAGATAACTTAGTCTCTTGGCGTATGGTCATGCCAGACGGTACCTGGTTACACATCGAACGCTTGCGACATAATCGCGGTAAGATCCACGAACAGCCTATGGTCGAATTCCGTATTCATCGCTTTGCCACGGACCATAAAACCGCAATAGCCAAGGAAGAGAGGCTAAAAATTCCTGGTGCTACGCTACGCAAACAAGGTCTAGGAAAAGATGTTACCGATAAATTCTTGGCAGGTTTACCCGGGATGCAAAAAGAAGGGTGTGATGGCCTGATTACCTCGGCAACGTTTATTTTGCACCAAGCACCGGAACATACCAGGACTATTTGTCTAGAATTCTTTGGCAACAACGTGCGACAGGCGGTCACCGCCATTATCAAGATCAAGAATCTAGTTGAAGCAAAAACCGCTGTTTTATTATCCGGTCTGGAACACATGGACGAACGTTACGTCATAGCAGTTAAATATGCGACCAAAGCCGCACGTAGCGAACGACCCAAAATGGTCTTGATTGCTACCATTCTCGGTGATAATAAA
>CAYWDC010000183.1:0-1672 GCA_964456955.1 uncultured Gammaproteobacteria bacterium
TGGTCATTTATTACAGTTGAGTTTGCCGCTGAAATTGCCGATGGGAGGGTAAGGATTTCTCAAATCCAATTTGTTATGAGTGAGCAGAACTGATCATGTTAAGTTTTCGTTTGATTATTCCAGAGTTATTCGTCTTGTTGATGCTCTGCATAGTATTATTGATTGATTTATTCATTCCACAGCGGCGGCAGACATTAACCTATACTGTGACGCAAGCAACATTAATTGGCGCGATGCTGTGTTCTTTATGGCTGTACTCGGATAAAACCACGGTGTTGATGCACGGCATGTTAATCCATGATCACTTGACCACCGTATTAAGCATTGTCATTTACATCATGAGTATTTTTGTGTTTTTATATTCGCGCAGTTATTTTATCGAGCATGATATGGGTAGAGGTGAACCCTATACATTGGGTTTGTTTTCGATTCTTGGCATGATGGTATTAGTTGCGGCGCATAATTTTTTGACGCTTTATCTTGGTTTGGAGTTAATGTCATTACCACTTTATACACTGGCTGCTTTGCAACGTCATTCCAAGTCTGCGGCTGAAGCCGGCATGAAATATTTTGTTTTAAGCGCGTTAGCATCGGGGATGCTATTGTATGGATTATCATTGATTTATGGTGCAACTGGCAGCCTTGATATGCATAGTGTCATGCAAGCAATCATGCAGATAGCAAGTGCACATCGATTGATTTTAGTTCTTTCGATCGTATTCGTAGTGGCTGCATTAGCCTTTAAAATTGGTGTAGTGCCTTTTCATATGTGGTTGCCTGATGTGTATACTGGCGCACCAAATGCGTCAACATTATTTATTGCCGTAGCACCAAAAGTTGCTGTGTTTGGTATGTTAATACGCTTATTAGTCGATACGATGCCTGGTTTACATGTGCAATGGCGTGAATTAGTCGTGGTAATCGTCTTGTTATCAATGGTGTTAGGAAATATTGTTGCCATCATACAAAGTAACCTCAAGCGTATGTTAGCATATTCGTCAATTGCACACGGCGGTTACATGCTACTGGGTTTTGCTGCCGCTACGGCGGCTGGGTTTGCCGCGGCGATGTTCTATACGATCGCTTATGCGATTATGTCACTCGGTGCATTTGGCATGATAACGTTATTATCAAGCAAAGGTTTTGCTGTTGAATCGATTCAAGACCTGCGGGGTTTGAATGAGCGCAACCCTTGGTTGGCACTTATGTTGTTGTTGCTGCTGTTTTCTATGGCCGGTATTCCCCCGAGTATTGGTTTCTTTGCTAAGATCGGTTTGTTGGAAGCGTTGCTCGGTGCACATTTGGTGTGGTTGGCGGCAATAACTTTAGTGTTAGCGGTGATTGGTTCCTATTATTACCTAAATGTTGTCAAGGTAATGTACTTTGAGTCACCGCATAAGACGCAGCCTTTTGATCTATCCATTGATGCCAAGATTGCTATGAGTATCAATGGCGTGGCGGTGCTATTTTTCGGTTTGTTTCCTGGTTATTTAATTCATCTTTGCCGTACAGTATTTGCGATATGATAGCAGTCGTGCGCAATAAATTTGTTATTTAATCAGTAAAAAACAACTTGCATCTTCAATTAAATTTCCATATAATGATAACCTTTGATGTTGCGGGGTGGAGCAGTCTGGCAGCTCGTCGGGCTCATAACCCGAAGGTCGCAGGT
>CAYWDC010000184.1:0-1649 GCA_964456955.1 uncultured Gammaproteobacteria bacterium
TGGTGGTCGCCGCTCGGCAGATGGCACGAATCGCGGTGATTGCCAATAACAACCATGCGAGCATCATCATTATGCCACCGATAAATGCTACACGCACAAGGCCTGGGATGTCAAGTGATATAGACAGATAAATGCTAAAGCTAAATAACAGGGTGCCGACGATGAATAGCAGGGCACATAAATGCAATGTTCGCATATCGGCCAGTTTGCCTCCATTCAATATCACCAGTCCTATTGCAACAATCACAATCGCATGTATCTGATGGTAGCGAACCGCAGTCATGAGCAAATGAAAGTCCTCCTCACTCAGCGTTGCACGCACACCATGTTCAGCATATGCCCCAAAAGCCATGGAGATAAATCCTAGCAGTGCGCCAATAACGAGTATCATAATGATTGTTCCTGTTGTGCCGCCAACCGACAATGCCGGAGTCTTTTAAAGCGCCAATTGGCAAATATCCTGTATGAAAAATCAGCAAGCTGATGGATGATAGGTAGCGATACAACAGTTGCTAAAAGCCGCCATCGTTTCAGCTGTTGCCAGATTAATACGAATGCATCGACACCGACATACAGTCTACCATCAGTATCTTTGGCATGTAGTAGTTTTAGTCCTGCAGCAAGACTGATACCCGCTGTTCTTAAATCATCATTGGATTCCGTAATGTCTTGCCAATTGAATACATTATCTGGAGCTATTTTACGATAATGGTTAATTTCCTTAGAGCACAAACCGCATTTTCCATCATAAAATACCGTTATCATAGCGTTTCTTTATCCTGTTGTTGCCACATCGCTTGGAACAATATTTTACCTGATCCCACGCTTTTTCCCATTTCTTTCGCCAAGCAAATGGTCGCTGACAGACAAGGCATATTTTTGTTGGTAGGTAAGATTTTTTTTTCATGATAGGTTGTTCAAAAATGTTTGACTATCATACGTGATCATCTGTTTCTTTTCGTGATGTATGCGAGAATAGGTGTTATGCGTCATGCTG
Source organism: uncultured Gammaproteobacteria bacterium (assembly GCA_964456955.1). Classification (GTDB taxonomy): domain Bacteria; phylum Pseudomonadota; class Gammaproteobacteria; order JABDGN01; family JABDGN01; genus CAYWDC01. The sequence goes on from CAYWDC010000184.1 coordinate 998, forward strand.
ATACGATGATTGGATTGGAGCTTGCCTCTATTACGAACTAGAAAATCCCAATAGAGATAATTAAAAGGACAGGCATCAGGTCCGTTCTTATCGGTCACCTTGTAACGGCAATTTTTACAATAATTAGACATTTTGTTGATGTAAGAACCGCCGGCTGCATAAGGTTTGCTGGCCAGATAACCGCCGTCAGCAAATAATACCATACCGGATACATTTGGCAGTTCTACCCATTCATAGGCATCGGCATACACGACCAAAAACCACTCATTAACTTGTTTTGGGTCAATACCTGCTAACAACGCAAAGTTGCCAAGCACCATAAGCCGCTGAATGTGGTGAGCGTAAGCATTTTCTCTGGTTTCCGAAATACAATGGTGTAAGCAGTTCATTTTTGTATTAGCGGTCCAATAAAAATCAGGAAGATTACGTGTTGCCGCAAAAAAGTTCTCTTGTGTATATTCAGGCATTTTAAGCCAATAAATCCCTCTTACATATTCACGCCAGCCGATAATTTGGCGAATAAATCCTTCTACAGCGTTAAGTGGCACATTACCTTGACGATAAGCATTTTCTGCAGCGTTGACACATTCAATGGGTAGTAACAAACCACAATTTAGGTAAAAGCTAATCTGTGCATGATACATCCATGGTT
>CAYWDC010000185.1:0-1621 GCA_964456955.1 uncultured Gammaproteobacteria bacterium
GAAGGTTACCTTGTCGCTAATCGGCTGCTACAAATCCGACAAAAAAGCAAGTTTATTCGTAAACAACAAGGATATACACCGATTCGACGATTATCCACATTGCAATGGGCTTATGTGATTGAAACCGCTGAACAAATGGCAACCACTGATCCTGATAAACATGAACGCACGCTTTTTATTATGAATTCACTTTATAGTATGTATCTGCGTATCTCGGAGTTGGTTAGCAATAAACGCTGGCAACCACAAATGCAACATTTCTTTCGTGATCAAAACGATAATTGGTGGTTTAAAACCGTCGGCAAAGGCAATAAAGAACGTAATATTGCTGTTAGTGATGCCATGCTAGAAGCGCTGAAACGTTATCGACAAACATTGGATTTACCACCACTTCCAACACCTGGTGATTCTAACCCGTTGTTGAGAAAAGCAAAAGGCTTCGGCGCTATCAGCAGTACCCGCCACATTCGTTTAATTGTGCAGCAATGTTTCGATGTTGCAATCACACGTATGGAAAAAGATGGCATGCATGATGAAATTCACGAACTGCGAGTTGCAACGGTGCATTGGTTGCGTCATACTGGCATTTCCGATGACGTCAAGCATCGTCCGCGAGAGCATGTACGCGATGATGCTGGACATGGTTCTAGTGCTATTACTGATCGTTACATCGACATCGAATTACGTGCACGTCATGCCTCAGGAAAGAACAAATCGATCAAACCAGATTTATAGATTGCTTGGTGGAAAAATTGTAACTCTTTTAATCAGCACTATCTATTGGTGATGCAATGTGTTATTAGTACTTTGTTGTAATAGACTTCATGGCAAACTTATGCCAATCAATTGGTCAATCAGGTGCAGCAAGTAAATAAAAAATGGCGTTATTAGTTTACTTAATAAACCTAGGAACAATAAAGCTAATAAAATGAAAAAACCATAAGGCTCAATCCGTACATAAAATCTAGCCGCCTGTCCACGCAGAAAACTTAACACGACGCGGCTACCATCTAGTGGTGGTATTGGAATAAGGTTAAGAATCAACAACGCAACATTAATTTGCATACCCATTATTGCCATGTTAGTCATAACAAAACTAAAGTAGCTTCCCGCCAGTGTTATCGGCAATGTTAACTTGACTAATACAGCCCACAATAGCGCCATTAATAAATTGGCACCAGGACCAGCTAACGCTACCAGCGCCATATCGCGTGGCATATGACGCAATTTTTGCCAAGTCACAGGCACTGGTTTAGCATAACCAAAGGCTATTCCGCTAAGCAACAATAACATGCCAGGAATAATGATGGTACCTAATGGATCGATGTGTTTTAATGGATTGATAGTCAAGCGCCCTTGCACCTTAGCGGTATCATCACCAAGCATATTAGCCACACAACCATGCGCAACTTCATGCAGGGTAACCGCAAAAACCAGCGGAATGATAAACAGAATAATACGTTGCACTAAGGATAACTGCATGACAATTCTCTACTCTTGTGAAATAATAGTAGCAAATTTTACATATAGAGGATAGATTTTTGCTGAGTATAGCCACATTTTTTACTGGCATTGCTATCTTGTTACTTTTCATGGTGATTATTTGGCTAAATTTTAGCAA
>CAYWDC010000186.1:0-1616 GCA_964456955.1 uncultured Gammaproteobacteria bacterium
CGGAGAAATGTGCAGCCTCACCCCGCGATAATCCTTCACGGACCATGGCAATCGCTAAGAGACGGCATCGCTGCCCGGCATCACTGCTTGCTTTCGCAAGCCGTCTCAGATCTTCAATGCTCTCGTCGTCACGCGTTATTGCAACTGCCCGCCGCATGGTTTGTTCCTCCCGCTCGAGATGACGCGGTAAAGGAATCATATTCGCCGTGATTTGGGAATCCCGGAGCCAATGAGTCGAGGATTAATTCATCTGGTATTATACGTAAATCAATACGAAATATCTTTTACCTATATCAATTTCTTTTAAAATCTTTATCGGGATAATCAAAAGTTTTGTCGTTTTCCTTCGCGTAATGTCTCGCCATAATACCAAAAACGATAAGCTGTATCTGGTGAAAAAGTAATATGGGTAGAAGCAACAAGCCAACGCCTGGCAAATGCGCAAAAACAACCTGTGCGATTGGCACACCATTAACTAAACTCTTAGTTGCACCGCAAAACATAACAACCACTTCATCCTCACGCGAAAGCTGCATAAATCGCGATATAAATACTGCGGCAGTCGAAACAAATGCTAAAGCAAACACAACTATCAAACCGGTTATTATCAGTTCATAAAAACTAAATTGCTCCCACACGCCGTCATTGACTGAAGCTGCAAATGAGCTAAATATAATCAATAATATAACACCTCGATCAAAAATTCGGATAAACGAACGATGCCGATCAATGAATGATCTTAGCAGCGGGCGGAAAACTTGCCCTGCCGCAAAAGGTGCTAATAAAATCAAAGCAATCTGGATAATTGAGTCTTGTATAGGGAAGCTGCCAACCTCTGCAGATATGACAAGAGCAATCAGAAGCGGCGTAATAAAAATTCCTATAAGGCCCGAAAGTGTCGCGTTGAATACTCCTGCTGGCACATTCCCGCGCGCAATTCCTATGAGTGCAACAGATGATGAAACCGTCGACGGAAGAGCAGCAAGAAAAAAGAAACCCAAATCGAGAGGAGGAGTTAATATAAATTTAGCAGAAAAATATAAAAATACTCCGACAATAGGGAAAATGACAAAAGTAATCGATTGGGTTATGACGTGCAGACGCCAATTACGTACACCATCTTTTAAAGCACTCGAGTCCAGGCTTGCGCCGTAAATAAAAAATATCGATATAATTCCACATTTCGTCATTATAGAAATTGGCAAAACACCATCTGGACGGCCAATTTGAGGAAATGCAAACGCCATACAAATTACAAACATCATGAGCCAGAAAAATGTATCTGGCATGAGTGTTCTAGCAAGACCTTGAATTTTCATTGGAAACTAAGAATTCATTGTTTTTAAATACATGGCTTTAATGCAATATACCATACTTTACTAAAATAGCATCCCCACCACTTCGACCGGGCGCCTGGCGATCATATGCTAGCGAAACTAATATATAGCTTGTTTATTCGCGTTCCTCATTTCCCAATTGAAGCTATATTCTTCAATACTACAAACCCTGTGCTTGTCCATTAGCTGAAAATCAAGAAAGGTCCATATCTAAGGGCTGCTGCAGATTTCTCAGTTTTAGCGCCATACCATTGAACGCTCAAGGCAGTACTATAATAT
>CAYWDC010000187.1:0-1596 GCA_964456955.1 uncultured Gammaproteobacteria bacterium
AGTTGTTCGCTAAAGCCCATACGTTGATCGAGTTCTTTGGACATGTTTAATAAGAAAGGAATGTTGGATAAATCAGGGTTCATCAATACAATGTCAGCGGTATCCTGGGCAATGGTAGCCGCACCATGCAATGAAATGGAGACATCAGCTTTTTGTAGAGCGACCGAATCATTAATGCCAGCGCCAACAAAGCACACTTTATGCCCCCTCGCCTGTAACATTTCGACATGCTTCGCCTTGTCCTGTGGCAAGGTTTCTGCAAAATAATTATCAATCCCCAGACTTTGTGCTAAATGACGGGTGGTTTTTCCTCGATCACCTGAAATAATATAAACTCGCATTCCCAGTTTATTTAACGCGGCAATGCTATCACTAGCTTGCGGTCGTAGTACGGGGCGCAATTCAATTGCACCAATGAGTTGTCCTTGCTCATAGGTTACATACACCACTGAATAGCCTTTATCATCCGCTTCTTTCTGGATCAGTGCAATAGGTTCAGGCAGTTTGATGCCACTTGATTGGATAAAGCGTTGGCTGCCGATTTTGATCTGAAAGACTTCGCCATTCGGTTCTTCAACCAGCGTTGCTTGCAAGCCATGTCCAATTGCATATTCGCTATGCTCCAGATTAAGCAAAACAATGTTTTGTTGTTGCGCATAATCAATAATGGCTTGTGCAATTGGGTGTTTTTGGCGTTGTTCAGCACTGGCTGCATATTGCAATAATTGTCGTTCAGTGAAGCTATCGCAAGCGATTACGCGTTCGACTTGAGGGGCATCCTCAGTCAATGTGCCGGTTTTGTCAAATACAATAGTATCGACCACGTGCAGCGTATCCAATACCCGTCCGTCTTTGACCAAAATACCATTACGCGAAACAATGCGCAAATAGTTCAATACCATTAATGGCGCAGCCATACGCATTTGATAACCAAAGCCGCTGTAACTGATTGCTACGGCTTGGTTGATACCGAGAAAAGGCAAGGTTAGTCCCGATGCCAATAGGGTATAAAAAGCGCCCTTTTCCGTCAGGTATTCGCCGCGTGATTCTACCTTGTGCTTAAAGCCGGCGGCGTGTTCCAAGGTTTTGGCAATTTGTCCGGTAATAGTTTCTGAACCTTTCTTGTACACCTTGATTTGCACACTGCCAGCAAGTAACAAGGTCGAAGTCAATACCTCATCACCTGTTTTCTTTTCTACCGGCTGTGACTCCCCGGTCAACAAATGCTGATCCACCATGCCTTCGCCTGCAACAATGTGTCCATCCACAGGTATCATATTGCCTGAATGAACTACAATCACATCTTTCTCATTGAGGCTACTGAGAGGCACTTCAACCTCAATTCCATCTTGTAGCAACCAAGCGGTGTCGGATAGCTCGCCGAAAATTCGGCTGAAGTCGGCTTGCGCTTCGCGTTCTGTTTTGGCAATTAAACGGCTCGCAGTGAACACCATCCCAAACATCACGGCAGCGATAAATGAAACACCGAGTAAAATAGCAAATAAAATAGATAAAAAATCCAGGCATACTACCGATAAATTGCTTTGTTTACGCAGCATATAATAAGTTGAATTGTAGCCCAACAAGAGCAAACCA
>CAYWDC010000188.1:0-1594 GCA_964456955.1 uncultured Gammaproteobacteria bacterium
GAGCACGGCATTCATAATGCCGGTGTCGGTGGTTCAAGTCCACCCATAGCCACCATTTCTAACGTGCCAATTGATACAAACAATAACCCACAAGTGTTGGTGCCAATCTAATAACATTTGCACTCATCCTTGCCCGCATAATCTAAGGAATATTTATTCATCTTATACAATGTGTTAAAATAATGATTTAGTATGAGCATAGAATAGAATGCCTAATAAGCTCAGTAATATTCCCGTTATCGTTGAAAGTGGGCGCAAGTACACCAATCATCATGGTATCAAGGCAATCAAAGATGGCATAAACAACCAGCACAATCGTCGTATTACCAGTCAAAAAAAACCCACTTGGCTCAAAGTTAAACTCACACATGATGCCAAATACCGACAAGTCAAGACACTGGTAACGCAACATGATTTAAGCACGATTTGCGAAGAAGCGAAATGTCCCAATATCAATGAATGCTGGACGCACGGTACTGCAACGATTATGATTATGGGCTCAACCTGTACTCGGGCATGTCGATTTTGTTCTGTTGATACCGGTAATCCACGCGGTTGGCTGGACCAAAACGAACCAATGAAATCTGCCGAAACCGTCAGGACGTTGGGGCTAAAATATGTAGTGATTACCTCTGTTGACCGCGATGATCTTGCAGATGGAGGTGCGCAACATTTTGCCAATACGGTACACGCCATAAAAACGCAAAACTCACAAACAGCGGTTGAAGTATTAACACCAGACTTTCAAGGTAATACCAATGCTATCGATTTATTGGTTGGCGCTAGTATCGACGTGTTTGCACAAAACCTAGAAACGGTCAAACGTTTAACTTATAAGGTCCGCGATCGCAAAGCTGGTTACCAACAAACACTTGATTTATTAAAGTATTGCAAAATAACGCATCCTAAGGTGCTAACCAAAACAAGTTTAATGCTTGGACTTGGTGAAACACCGGAAGAAATTATCAATTGCTTACAAGACATACGTGCACAACAGGTTGATATTGTCACCCTAGGTCAATACCTTAGGCCGACGAAAAATCATTTACCGGTGGTACGCTATATCTCACCGACTGAATTTGATGAATATCGCCGCATTGGTTTACAATTAGGTTTCATGGAAATTGTTGCCGGGCCGATGGTCCGCTCTAGTTACCGTGCCGAGCGAGTGTTTGAAAAAAATAATGTCGGTTTAAACTAAACACTGTATGCATGCGATAAAATCATTGCTAACCATTAAGCACCTTGGGATACAACCCTATCTGCCTATTTTAAAGGCTATGCAAGATTTTACTGCCACACGTAATGAACAGACCAAGGATGAATTGTGGCTGCTTGAACACGAGCGAGTATTTACATTAGGCCAAGCAGGTAAAGCAAAACATATTATTGATGCCCATGATATCCCAGTCGTAAAAACTGATCGCGGCGGCCAAGTTACCTATCACGCGATGGGGCAATTAGTGGCATATTGCTTATTCGATATAAAACGTTTACAGTTAAATTCACGTCAATTTGTCTGCAATCTAGAACAAGTCGTTATCAATCTACTCGCTGATTTTAACATTAAAGCCCATGGTGATCGTGATGCACC
>CAYWDC010000189.1:0-1582 GCA_964456955.1 uncultured Gammaproteobacteria bacterium
CGTTAAGACTTCTTGAGTTGCGTCAGAAATAGATTGTGCTTGCTGTTGCCTGAGTGAGAGCCGTCGGCGTAGTTGTTTTTCTTTAGCATGACAATAAAGAATAATAAAGGGGACGTTAATTTGCTGTGCAAGCCGAGCAAAGGTCTGCCGATGTTTATATTCTCGGAAGGTCGCATCGACAATCAACGAACAACCTGCAGCGAGGATAGTTTTACTCAGCTTAAGCAATGTACCATAAGTTTGTTCGGTTTGTTGCTGGCTGTACAACTCTGTTGAAACCGGTGCGCTACAATCATCTTGCAGGGTAATATTCGCTTGACGTTTGCGCTCGCGATCAGAAGCAAGTGTGACTAGATTTAAAGCGTTACTTAATTGCTGTGCCAGTGTAGATTTTCCACTGGCGCTAACGCCACAGGTAAGCAGCAATTTTGCCTTTTTTGGCTGCAGGTAAGCCTTCGCTAGTGCCACACAGCCTTTATAACGACGATAGTATTCTGCACGTTTTTCAGGTGCAGTGGTATTCGCTAAGCTAATCATGGCGACTTTCGCACGTACCATGGCACGATATGATTGAAAATAGGGTAATACTTGTAAGCCATCATAGTCACCACTGATTTGTAGGTAATGATTTAGCAAGCGCCAAGAAAAGTGAGTTTCACCGAATTCATCCAAATCCATGGTAATAAAGCCCAAATCCGCCATGGTATCAGTCCAACAAAAATCATCATTGAAGTCGATACAATCGAAAATAATCGGTTCGTTATTAAGCAACACAATATTATTAAGATGCACGTCGCCGTGACATTGTTTGACGAAACCGCTAGCTTTGCGGCGATCAATGACGGGTTTTACTTTTTGGTATAGTATTTTTACGTCGTTACTCAATTGTTGCAGTTCCTGTTGATCTGCTTCATTTTCAAGCAATGGTAGTGTTTGCGTAAAATTATCTCTGATTTGTTGATGTGTATGCTCACTATTACCGATAATAGAGCTTTGTGGAACTGCATTAGTTGTTGCATGAAAGTGAGCTAAGCGGGTCGCTAGTTTATCGATTATTTCACCAGTTAACCGTCCTTGCTTTTGCACATTGCTTAGCAAATTTTCTTGTGGAAATTGGTGCATCTTCACAGCGTACTCAATGACATCACCTCTACCGTTGAAATTGGGTTTATCGACGGTGCCATAAACAGGCACAATGTTTAAGTAGATCTGTTTTGCCAATAGTTGATTGCGTTTCATTTCTTCTTCGCAGTAATGCTTACGTTTTGCTAGACTGGTATAGTTCAAAAAGCCAAAATCAACCGGTTTTTTGATTTTGTAAGCATAATAACCGGCAAGAATAACCCAAGAGCAATGCGTTTCTAAGACAGAGAAATTTTTGACTTCATGGTCGTATAATTTAGCATCCTGTAGCGCAGTAATTAAGGTTTCATTTGCCATATTTACGCCAGTTTCTTAAATACATGTTCTGCAGCGTTGAGGGTTTTATCGATGAGTCTAGTGTCGTGGGCACTGGAGATAAAGTGACTTTCAAATGCTGAGGGGGCAAGATAAACACCGGCTGCCAGCATACTATGAAAGA
>CAYWDC010000190.1:0-1547 GCA_964456955.1 uncultured Gammaproteobacteria bacterium
ACGTTATCTCCCGCTGCTCAATGATGGAAATTTATAATAAAAATTGTTTAACATTCAAGAAGAAAAAATTTGCAAAAAGTAACGATTAACGTTTCGAGAATTGAGTTGCCCGACGCGCTTTTCGCAAGCCAACTTTTTTACGTTCGACTTCACGTGCATCGCGGGTAACAAAACCAGTCTTACGTAAAATTCTACGAAAAGAAGCTGCTTCACTGCCATCGCTAGCATTTTCGCTTTCATCGTATTGTATCAGAGCACGTGCAATTGCATGTCGAATAGCACCGGCTTGACCATTGGCACCACCACCGCAAACACTTATATAATAATCTAATTCTTTTGCTTGTTCAATCAATTGCAATGGTTGACAGACGATCATGCGTGAGGTATCACGACCAAAATAATCTTCTAGAGCTCTACCATTGATTTTAATTTTACCATTACCAGGTTTAATAAAAACCCGTGCCACCGCAGTTTTACGTCGCCCAACTGAACTATGCAAATAATTTTTTACTGTCATAAAAGTAATTCTCGTTTAAACCTCTAATGCTTTCGGTTGCTGTGCACTATGTGGATGCACTGCACCAGCATACACCTTTAATTTAGCAAACATCTGTCTGCCCAACGGGCCTTTTGGTAACATACCCTTAACCGCCTTTTCAATTATCCTTTCCGGTTTGTGGGCTATTAATTTTTCAAAGTTAATATCTTTGATGCCCCCCGGATAACCGGTATGGCGATAGTAAACTTTATTCTTTGCCTTGTCACCTGTGACACACACTTTTTCCGCATTGGTAACTACAATATAATCGCCAGTATCAACGTGTGGCGTGTATGCAGTTTTATGTTTGCCACGCAAACGTCGCGCCACCTCTGTTGCCAAGCGCCCTAATATCTTATTAGTGGCATCAACAACATACCAATCACGTCTTACGGTTTCCGATTTTGCACTGATTGTCGTGTTCATAACCATATATCCTTAAAATTATACACCACGTCTAAAGAGGTTGACGCTACAAACGAATTAATTTTACGTGACAAACGTCCAAGTTACAAGTGGTTATGCAAAAGTAAAAATGTTATAGTTAAGTCAATGCTTTTTATACCCCAATAAAAATTTAACCATCATCGCGCCTAACCCTGTCAATATCAACTATCTGCTTAACATACACACCACCAACTCATGCATTCCATTATTTTTTGTCAAGCCAACTAACCTATAATTTAAATTCTCACATCGTTATTGACAGGAAATAATTTATGTTATAGGTTATTAATTTTGCAATTTTTTAAGGAATGAAAAAGAAAAATATTGTTGGTTCGTTGGTCATGATGATGTTGTTCGTCGGTACTGTAGCCTCAGCATCGATATAACAAAATAGATTGCTTGAACAAACCGGTGTGTACGGAAAAGTCACCTTCGGTTATATGGGTCCTGGTGACAACGTCTTATCACCAGTACATACTTATGACGTATCGGAATACGAAGGGCTGGCTGAGCTTAATGAAACCATTCAAGAAGTATCAAGTGGAATAAAGTACTATAACAT
>CAYWDC010000191.1:0-1545 GCA_964456955.1 uncultured Gammaproteobacteria bacterium
CGCATCCACTACCCCATTTTCGTTTCGTTTAATATCGGAAGAACGTGTGACAGATGCTCTGATACCTTGAACAAGAATTTCTTCTCTTACTGATTCACCCTCTTGTGCTGAAACAGCAACAGGATTCATCAACATTCCCCCTAATACCAAACCAAACAAAGATAACTTTGTTCGGTTTGACATTATTGACGTTGACACCGCGTCCCCCACCTTTGTTTTGACAATTTCTGAAATGCCACTCATGTTAATTAATCCTCACTTTTATATTTTTTGCTTTTATTGTTAACCTTGACGGTTTTATTTTTATGCTGCTCAATTCGTAATCGATTAAGCTGTTTGTGCATCGTCAATATAGTAAAAGTGATGACAGGCGCTCGACTAAATAACCGCATATTCCGTAATTTAGTCGCCCAAGTTATCGAAATACACAACTTGTACTGGCCCTATATCGTGTTATGGTTAACACACGCTTCTATACTAAAATAAAAAAAACGAAGAATACTAATAATGTCGGAACACATATTAAATTTCCATGACACTGTCCTGCTTGCAAGTGGTTTTCAGAGTCTGTTATTTATCTTTTTAATCATTCTTGTAAAGCATGAAAGACATATCAGTGATTACTTTTTGATTGGCTTTTTTGCTGCACAAATTGCGATCTCAATGCATGTATTAGTTAACTACAATTCTGAGATTCGCTTACTTGGTCTTCAATTATCGCCAAATGTATTGCATATCTTTGACATTGCTTATTGGCTCGAAGGGCCTTTATTGCTCTGGTACACAAGATCCATTTTGTACAAAGATTTCAGTTTAAAAAACAGAGATATTCTTTTTCTATTACCCACTATTGCGTATTTTGTGTTCATGTCGATCACCTTCTATTCACTCGGCACAACAGAGAAAATTGACTTTCTTGCTAACGAACAAAGCACCGACGCTCCGTCAGTTCGCCATGCCACGGAAGCTATTCGTGAAGGTTTGCGAGTATTCTTTGGAATCTTATGCTTAATTGATATTCGTCGCGCGCGAAGTGAATTGCGTGACCGCTTCTCTAATATAGAAAAAATAGACATTGGCTGGCTGAGCATTTTAGTAATCGCCTTCACAGCTGTACGAGTATGGGTACTATTAGTCGCTTCTGTGGCGATATTTGCCCCTAACCTTGGTGAAGCGGTATTCAACTTTTTAGGGCTTGGCGGTAACTATCTAACGTTTGCCTTAATTACTGCATTAATGTTTTTAAGCCTGCAACGCTCGAGTATTTTCGATGGCCATATGACTGAAGAAAGTGTGTCTAAAGAAGACGCTACTGAAGAATTAGACCCAGCCTTAACCGAAAAAATACAAAATCACATGAAGGAAAATAAACCCTATTTGTTACCTTTATTAAACTTAGACCAATTGGCAACACAACTTGCTATGCACCCAAGAGCACTGTCGGTTGCGATTAAAAAACACTTTAAAACCAATTTTTATGAATTTGTGAATTCGTATCGCATTAATGAGGCTAAAGCAATTTTAGCGGACCCTGAACAAAAACAT
>CAYWDC010000192.1:0-1525 GCA_964456955.1 uncultured Gammaproteobacteria bacterium
TCTTGTTCGGATCACGAATAATGGCAATTGTTTTATTGTCTTCGGCACCGATCAACGCACGTGCCGTTTTTGAAGGCACGGCCGCTGGCATGGGACGATTAACAAAATAAATAACTTGTTCTTTGACCGGGGTTTTACCGGTGGTGCTTGCAGGTAATGTTGTTGGTGATTTTTTAACACCACGATAAATGTTATTCGCCAAACGTTGTATGCTAAAGCCACATTTGATTAGGCTTGCACGTAACAGCTTTATGGTCAAAGGATTATTCGTGTTTAAGAACCATAAGGCAAGTTTGGTGCTGAGGCTAAATTTTTTCTGGCCGCGTTCTCGCAGAATATTACGCATCTTGATCGAGACATCACCAAAGTCAATGTTAACCGGACACGGATCGAAACACTTATGACAAGTAGTACAATGATCGGCGATATCATTGAATTGAGCAAAATGTTGCAGCGAGATGCCGCGTCGCGTTTGTTCTTCATAAAGAAACGCTTCTATCAATGCGCCGGTGCCAAGGATCTTATCACGTGGCGAGTAATACATATTTGCTCTTGGAATATGCGTCATGCATACCGGTTTACATTTACCGCAACGCAAACAATTTTTAGTGGCATCGTTAAGCTGGCTGAGCTCGCTGGCTTCCAACAACAAGGCTTCTTGTTGCAATAAACGCAATGAAGGCGTATAGGCATTTTCCAAGCCAATATTAGATAGTAATTTGCCTTTATTAAAGTTACCTTGCGGATCAATGCTTGCTTTATAGTGTTTGAATGCGTCAATGGTTTCGCTATCGAGAAATGGCATTTTAGTGATGCCAATGCCGTGTTCACCAGAAATGACCCCATTGAGTGATTTGGCTAATGCCATTATCCGCTTCACGATGCCTTCCGCTGCTTTCAGCATTTGCGCATCATTAGAGTTTACTGGAATATTAGTATGCACGTTACCATCACCGGCGTGCATGTGTAAGGCGACGAACAATCTTTGCTGCAATACCCGCCGATGGATTTTCTTAATCTCGGCACGGATCGATTGGTTGCCTTCGCCAGAAAAAATCTTGAACAGCGGTTTTTCTATGGATTTGTGATATGAAACTCTCAAGCTTCTGGTTTGTAGTAAATGAAACAAAGAGTCTCCGTTGTCTAGTGTCAGCGTGGGTACTGCATTTGCTGGTACATCCAAGTTATCCAGCATCGTTTGCCAGTTATCTTGGATTTGATGCAGCAACCGAACTGCAGCTGCTAATTTGTCGCCGCAAATAATATTATCTTCTTTCTTGTCTGATGGTTGTTGCCTTAGTTGCTCTATATATTTTTTTAAATTGGTTATACAGTCGATCTTATTTTGCAGCGATTGTTCTATGTTAATACGCTCAATTGCATCGTTGTAAGTCGCAAGATTTTCTAGTGGAATAACCACATCTTCATTGATTTTGAATGCGTTAGTGTGCGCCGCGATCGCCGCAGTGCGTGCGCGATCAAGCCAGAAGCGATGTCTTGCTTCTGCAGAAACAGCAATAAAACC
>CAYWDC010000193.1:0-1502 GCA_964456955.1 uncultured Gammaproteobacteria bacterium
CCCACGCGGCGTGTACCGTAAGTTTGGTTTGGCTCGTAATAAGTTGCGTGAAGCGACAATGCGTGGGGACGTACCTGGATTACATAAGGCAAGTTGGTAAGAGGTTTAGAGAAATGAGCATGCAAGATCCCATCGCAGATATGTTTACGCGTATTCGCAATGGACAAATGGCAGCGAAGGTAAGCATTGTCATGCCTGCTGCAAAAATAAAATTAGCAATTGCAAAAGTATTAAAAGAAGAAGGTTACATCGAGGGTTTTCGACGAGTTGATGTGGCTAACAAGCCTTTGTTAGAACTGGTTCTCAAGTATTACTCTGGCAAACCAGTAATTGCACGGATTAAGCGTATTAGTCGTCCTGGGTTGCGTGTTTATAAAGGCCGAGAAGCGTTACCGCAAGTAAGCGGTGGTTTAGGTATTGCTATCGTTTCAACACCCAAAGGGATTATGACGGCAAGTGCTGCATCAACAGCGAGTCTTGGTGGTGAAGTGATGGCTGAAGTCGCATAGGATGATGATGTATTATGTCACGTATAGCGAATAGTCCAATCATCTTGCCTTCCGGTGTTGAAATTAACATTAATGGACAAAATTTGCGTGTCAAAGGTAAAAAAGGTAGTCTCGAATTTGTCATTCCATCTGTGGTGCAGTTAATGCAAAATGGCAGCATCTTGAAGCTTGCGTATGAAGCCACGCATAGGACAGCGAATATGCTTGCTGGTACCACCCGTGCCATTGTGAATAATATGGTTATTGGTGTGAGTAATGGTTTTACACGTAAACTAGAATTGGTTGGTGTTGGTTATCGCGCTAAAGCACAAGGTAAAAATTTAACTTTAACTCTGGGTTTTTCTCACCTGATAAACTATTCAGTACCGGAAGATATCACCATTGAGACGCCAAGTCAGACGGAAATCGTCATTAGTGGTGTTGATAAACAAAAAGTCGGACAAGTCGCTGCTGAAATTCGTGCTTATCGTCCGCCTGAGCCTTACAAAGGTAAAGGTGTTCGTTATGCCCATGAACGGGTGATACGCAAAGAAGCGAAGAAGAAATAGGTTGCAATGATGAATGAAAAAACACAAGCTAGAAAACGTCGCGCTGCAAGAGCACGAATCAAGATAAGCGAATTGGGCGTTCATCGTTTAACGGTGCATCGCACTCCACAACATATTTACGCGCAGGTGTTAGTGCCTTCTGGTAGTGAGGTATTGGCATGCGCTTCTACCTTAGATAAAAGTATTCGTGGCAGTGTCAAGCACGCTGGTAATGTTGTCGCTGCTAAACTAGTCGGTAAATTGATTGCGGAGCGTGCTGGTAAAATCGGTGTAAAAGCAGTAGCATTTGATCGTGCTGGATTCAAGTACCATGGACGTGTGGAAGCCCTAGCAGATTCTGCACGTGAGCATGGGTTACAGTTTTAAGAGCGAGTTATGGCAGTATTAGAGCAACCCCAAACCGATGGATTGAAAGAAAAATTAGTTGCCGTTGAGCGGAACTCAA